>JANOKK010000039.1:0-2922 GCA_031419255.1 Betaproteobacteria bacterium | reverse complement strand
GTCACCCGTTACAAAACAATCGACTTTGCCGGCCAGCGCACAGGCAATGATCCATGGATCTTCACGATCTTTTATCGGCAGCTTCGGGGCGGTTTGTTGCGCGGGAACAATTTCCAACAATTGCAATTCCGCTTCCACTTTCGCAAGCAACTCTTTTCCCGCACGGAATTTGCGCTGCATGATGTCGAGCACTTCGGCCACCACCGGCTCGCCGATAACAACGTCGTGTTCCGTCAACAATCTTTCATAAAGTTCAGCGCAAAGTCCGCGCGTCGCGAACGCGCTGACCAGCACATTGGTATCGAGAAACACCCTCAAGAAACGGCCTTGAACACATCCTCGTCAGTCAGCAGGCCGCGTTGTTCGGCCAGTCGCATCACTTCCCCGCGCACCGAACGGAAGCGCGCCAACGCCAATTGGCGACGTAGCGCCTCGCGCACGATGTCGCCTTTCGGGCGATGCGTGGCTGCCGCAACACGTTTGAGTTCGCGCTCCAGCGCGTCGTCGATGCGGATGGTCAATGTGGCACTCATGCTCTGAGCCTTCTGATTTGGGTGTGTTGCATTGTAACACGCCCCAACAAACCTTTCGCCCCGTACTTTGTGCCCGAATCCTCCAGACGATGAATTTTCATCGCGAATCAAACTTTCAATCCTTGCGCGGAAGCAGGCACATGGCGCGCGGTTCGCACGGAAAATCCTACCTGTTTGGGTAGGGACGTTTGCGGTACTGTCGTCTACACTTACATTATTTTCTCCACGGTGTTGCTGCGATCCAGAGATCCAACAGCAATTTTAAGGCCACGACCTTTTCGGCAGCGGTACAAATTGAAAGTCATTTGAGTTTGGCGCACAATCAATTTTGATGGAGATAGAATCGGGGTATTTGGATTCAAATATCGCTCCGCTCAACTCAGGAGTGCGCGATGGAAATAGTCGCTACAAAAATGATATTGCAAGGCCTGACCCTCGACTCTCCGTCGATGCTACTCGTCTTTGCTACGAGTTCCAGCCACTTGTTTGCACATACGGTAGGCGAGACCACGGAGAATTCGTTAAACACCACCAAATGGGTGTTGCGCTTCATTCGTTGCCTAGCGTTGGCGGCGATAAGTCTGATCGTCCCGCTCGCTGATGCCGTGGAACCGGCGATCAGCGCAGGCGGGGCTCATACTATTGGCCTCAAAACCGATGGTACCGTTCGTATTTGGGGCCAAGACGACTCCGGTCAACTTGGGATTGGCAGGATAACTGCTTCCGCTACTCCTATACCTTCATTTGTGTCGTCTGGTGGCACGGCTGTCTCGGCTGGATGGCGTCACACGGTTGCAATAAAGACAGACGGCAGCGTCTGGGCATGGGGAGATAATGATTATGGTCAGCTTGGCGATGGTGGAGTGACAGGAAGATCGACCCCTGTAAAAGTGATTGGATTGGTTGGTGTCGTCGCAATATCGGCCGGCTTTGATCGCACGGTCGCGCTAAGAAACGATGGCACCGTCTGGGCGTGGGGAAATAACGATTATGGCCAGCTTGGCGATGGAACGACGACTCAACGATTAGTCCCAGTCCAGGTGAGCGGATTGATAGGCGTCGTCGCAATTGCAGCAGGCGGCCAGGCTGGGGGGGGCTCTCACACTGTTGCGCTGAAAGCTGACGGCACCGTGTGGGCGTGGGGCTACAACGGAAACGGCCAGCTTGGTGATGGCACGATCTCTAACAAGTCGACCCCCGTAAATGTGAGTGGATTGGCGGGCGTACTCGCAATTTCGACTGGGGGCTCACACACGGTCGCGATATTGGGTGACGGCACCGTCCGTGCGTGGGGCCTCAATCGAAATGGGCAGCTTGGGGATGGCACGACGACTGACCGATCAACCCCGGTACAAGCGAGTGGATTGACTGGCGTGACTGCAATTTCGGCTGGGCGCGACCACACAATTGCACTAAAGGGCGATGGTGACGTCTGGGCATGGGGGCTCGGTTTTCTGCTCGGAATTAACACATTTACCGACCAATTGACACCCATCAAGATAAATGGATTGGCGGGCATAGTTTCAATCTCAGCCGGGCACACACACTCCGCTGCGCTGAAGGGTGACGGGAGTGTTCAGACATGGGGAAACAACTATAACGGCCAGCTTGGGGACCCAACGAAGAGTGGCTACACCCCTAGCCAAGTGAGTGGATTGGCGGATGTAGTGGCAATCTCGGCCGGAGAGGAACACTCGGTAGCACTAATGGGCGACGGGAGTATTTTGGCGTGGGGAAGAAACTTCGAAGGCCAGCTTGGCGATGGCACGGCGACAAGCCGATCCACCCCGGTCCAAGTGAGCGGATTGACGGACGTTGTGGCAATCTCGGCCGGGCAAATTCATTCGGTTGCGCTAAAGGGCGACGGCAAAGTATGGGCATGGGGCAACAACGCCATTGGGCAACTTGGCGACGGCACGAAGATTAACCGATCTAACCCTGTCCAGGTTAGCGGGCTGGTAAATGTGGTTGCAATAGCAGCTGGGTATACGCACACAGTTGCGCTGAAAGGTGACGGCAGCGTCTGGACGTGGGGTCTCAACAATTTTGGGGAGTATGGTGACGGCACGACGATTACACGATTAGCCCCAGTTCAGGTCAGCGGATTGGGAGACGTGGTCGCAATATCGGCTGGGGGTACAAATAACAGCTTCATAGTGGAGGGCTCTCACACGGTCGCGCTGAAGGGTGACGGCAGCGTCTGGGCATGGGGTGACAACCAATATGGCGAGCTTGGAGATGGCACGACGACTCGCCGATTGACCCCGGTTCAAGTGAGCGGATTGACCGGCGTGGTCGCAATATCGGCTGGGGTAAAACACACTGTCGTCGTGAAAGCTGACGGCAGTGTGTGGGCGTGGGGCCACAACGGGTTCGGCCAGCTTGGCGA
>JANOKK010000038.1:0-5032 GCA_031419255.1 Betaproteobacteria bacterium | reverse complement strand
GATCAACTTGGCAATACCAAAATCCAGCAGCTTCACCTGGCCGCTTTGGTCGATGAGGATATTGGCGGGCTTGAGATCGCGATGCACCACCAGATGCCGATGCGCGTGGGCGACAGCGGCAAGAATTTGCCGGAACAGTTTCAGGCGCGCTTCGATCGTTGACTTCTGCGCGCTCGCATATTCCGACAGCGATTGGCCTTCGACATATTCCATCGCGAGATACGGCTGGCCACGGCTGCCTTCGACGTCGCTCACACCGGCATCAAACAGTCGCGCGATATTCGGATGCGCCAATTTGGCGAGAATGTCGCGCTCGCGGCGAAAGCGTTGGCGCCAGAGGTCGCTTTGCAGATCATTGGTCGGCAGTTTCAGCGCCACCTCGCGCTCGACACGCCCGTCGGTTTGCCGCGCAAGCCACACTTCACCCATGCCGCCACGCCCGAGCAGGCGGATCAGCGCGAACGGGCCGATGGCGGCGTCAGCGGTGAAGGCGCTGGAACGCGGCGGTGCCGAAGCCAACTTGGGCACCGTCTCCAATTCCTGCGAGCGTTCCGCGCGGTCATGCGCGGCGAGCATTTTTCGCAGCGTGGGTACCCATTGCGGGTGCGTTTTTTCGAGACCCACTAGCCAATCCTCACGCGCACCGTTCTCCAACTCCAACGCCACCGACAGGAGCGGGTTGATCTGCTGCCAGAGGTCGGGGGAAATTTTCATGGGGAGCGGCGATAGTCGGTGTGACTAGTGGTGATCAATTGGCACCGCCACATTGTCTGTATGAACGCTTTCTGTGCAGAAAGAACGCCAATGCGTGCCGTCAACCCTCGATCAGCGTCAGCAGCAGCGCACGCGCCTTGGTCCATTCGCGCTGCACACTGCGCTCCGACATGCCCAGCGCTTCGGCGATTTCAACCGCCGTCATGCCGCCAAAAAATCGCATCTCCACCAATCGCGCCAACGCCGGATCGAGCTTGGCCAGATCATCCAGCGCGCTATTGACGGCCTCGACATCGATTGCCTCACCGACGCCTTCATGCGCCGCCGTATCGAGTGTGACCAGATCGCGGTCCCCGCCGCGCCGCAGCGCTCGATCTTCGCGAATGGTATCGATGACGATGCTGCGCAAGGTGCGCGATGCGTAGGCGAGAAATTGCAGGCGGCTCGCGAAGTGCCGTTCGGGTCCACCGGCAAGTTTCATGTAGCCGTCGTGTACCAGCGCGGTGGTTTGCATGGTGCCCACCAGACCGCTGCGGTTGAGCCGCGCATGGGCGATTTTTTTCAACTCTGGATACCACGCGCTGAATGCCTCATCCAGAGCAGCGCTGTGGTCGCGCTCGATGTTCTGCAGGGCAATGGCGAGTTCGGTCATTTTATTCGGTGGTGGGAGGTGATTGGCGGCAAGAAATGGAGATAGACTATTTTCACACAGGAAGTCGGCAAAACCATGCCACGGATTTCACGGATCAATTCGGATTTGAATACGTGAAATCGGCGGCCGATTTTTCCAAAATTGACCCACACCATCCGGGAATTCACTAGACTAGTACCGCTTCGCTCCGCGCTTTTCTTCCCAGCAGCCAAGCAGACCCCGGCCCTAGCAATACCAGCAGCAATGCGACTGGCAACCACAGCCAGTAGCCATTCATGCACACCGCCATCCCCGCCCAACCAAACGATCCCAGCGTCTCGAGAATATTCGTGAGCTTGCTTTCACGGTAACGTTTTTTCATTTCGCGACGATTGCCGCGACGCGGATGCCAGATGTGACAAATGGTGGCCGAGGCCGTCCCACCGACAGCGCAAAACAGCAGCACCAAGGCAACATATCCATCGACCGTGAACCACCACAATACCAGCGGCAGCAGTATTGCCAGCACCGGCAAAATTGCCGCGGCCGCCTTGATTCTGCGGATGCGCGTCATCGGCAGCGGGGCTGTACCGATAAGATCCGGCGCATCTTCCGCTGCGATGGTCAGCCAGGCAAGATTGCCGGCCAGCATCGAGGCAATCACCACCAGCCCGGGGATCAGCAGCCACGCGCTGCGTTCACCGCGAAAGCCGATGAACATCAGCGGGATCAAATACAGAATCTGCAATAGCGTCTGCGAAATAATTTGCGGATCGCGGATCAGCAGTTTCCATTCCTTGAACAGCAGCACGCGCACGACGCCGGAATGAAATTTCAACGGCCCTGCGGCCAGCCGCGTTGCAACCGCGCCGCCAACGATATCCTCCTGCGTACCGGTGACAAAGCGGCGATAGGTGAGATTCACCACCAACCAGAATCCGCCCACGCCAATGCCGGCCATCAACAGTAGCGGCAGCCATTCTCCGAGCATGGCCTTCACCGGCCACCACAACATGCTCTCCGGCGACAGCCAGCCACCGGGCTGCGACTCCTGCCGGGTCCACGCAACAAAGGCCTCACGCTGGGCTTTTGGCAACATGGTTTGCGCCTGCGAGAGCAGAAAAAAACCGGCACCGATCAACGCGGCGGCGACCTGCGCGATGGTCTTCGCGCGACGCGCGCCAAAGGTGCGCACCAGCGTCATGGTAAGCGCCATACCGATGGCGGCGGCTCCCAGCGCAAGCGACATCACGACGACATAAATGCCGATCAAACCGGGACGACCCGCCACCATACCGGCATGGGCAAACGGCAGCATCAACAGCGACGGCACAAAGCAGGCACCGATGGCAATGCCGAGGCCGCGAATGGTGAATATCGTGCGCGGCGACAGCGGCGAAGACAACAATAAATCCAGATCCCCCCGATCAAACAGCGCCGCCACGGCGTGCGCAACGGTTTGCGAAACCATGATCGAGGCGAACAACCAGAACAAGCCGCCCGAAATCATGATCGCCATCGGCGGCAATTGATCCGCGCCCAACGTCGCCCAGCCGCGCAACAGCAGCCACGCCGCCACATGGATAAATGCCCACAGCACGCCCGCCCCGACCAGCAGTAGCCAGACGCGCTTGCCGCCCATGCCGCGCCAGCCCAGCCGCAATTCGTGGCGCAGCAACCATACGGCACTGCCGGGTGTGGCGGCGATCAACCAGCCTCCGTCAGACTGAGGAATACATCTTCCAGTGTTGCACCGTTCGCCGTACTTCCAGCATCGCCAACATTTACCATGCGCGCACGCAATTCATCGAGCGTTCCCTGCGCGACGATACGGCCTTTCTGGATGATCGAAATGCGCTCAGCCAGACGCTCGGCAATTTCGAGAATGTGCGTCGTCAGAACCACTGTGTTACCGCGCCTGACGTAATCGACCAGCATGTCTTTTACCGACTTGGCGGCGTGCGCGTCGAGGCCGGTCAACGGTTCATCGAGGATCAATATTTTCGGTTCGTGAATCAGCGCGCCTGCGAGCGCCAGCTTTTGGCGCATGCCGCGCGAATAGCCTTCGACAAATTCGCCGCGATTTGCCCATAGCTCCAGCCACTTCAGCAATTCTTCGGCGCGCGATTCGGCGATGCCCGCCGGAATTCCCCACAGTCCGGCGACAAATTCCAGATACTCGGGCGCGTTCAGTTTGCCGTACAACAATGGATCATCCGGCAAAAATGCCGTTATCCGTTTTGCCGCAAACGGCTCCTTCGCAATGTCGCGGCCGAATATTTCGACGCGACCGGCATCGGCGTTGAGGAGCCCGGCGACGATTCGCAATATGGTGGTTTTACCCGCGCCGTTTGGCCCGAGCAAGGCGTGAAATTCGCCGGCGGGGATATCGAGATCGAGATGATCAACCGCGATTTTGCTGTTGAAGGATTTCGTCAGACCTTGAATGCGAAGTGCAGATGCCACAGGTGATTTCTTGTCATCAGTCATGCAAATTTATGTCCATATTGGGCTTGTCACCTCAATAAAAAAAGCCATCGCGGTGACGACGGCTTAAGTTGACAAAAAGAACAAACTCTAGCATTGGCGCGCCTTTATAGACGTTTTCGGCCTGAAACCCGCGCCAGTGCTTGTGTTAGGAAATCGGTTCACTTCCATTTGCCATCAATTCTTGTCATCCTCGCGCACGCGGGGATCCATTTTTCGTTGCATCTCGTATGTTTACGAAATTTGGATTCCCGCGTTCGCGAGAATGACGGGGTAAATAGAAGTACCCACTCGCCGACGATTAGAAATACGCCTCTTCCATTTGCAACACCGCATCTGAACCTGTGATGATTGCATCCGCGAATCCACTCGCGAGCGTGACGATATGGTCGCCGTAAAAACGCGTGGTGATCATTTTGGCTTTGAGGAAATTCTCGTCGCCACCGCCGCTCGCAAGTTGTTGCGAGGCGACCAGCGCCGAGCGTGCCATCATCCATCCGCCACACACCGTGCCCGCGAGTTTCAAATAGTGTACGGCACCCGCCAACACGGCACCTTGATTGCTACCCCACATCGTGACAATCCAGTCGGTGGCGCGTTTCAGCTCTGCGATACCAATGGTGAGCTGTTTGCCAAACGCGCGCAGGTTCGTGTTGTCCACCGCTTCAAGTTGCGGCAACACTTTTTGCATAGCAGCAATCAACGCCAACATGGTCTGGCCATTTTCGCGGCCGACTTTTCGCCCCACCAAATCGTTGGCCTGAATGCCGGTGGTGCCTTCGTAAATCGTGGAAATTCGCGCGTCGCGATAGTATTGCGCGGCACCGGTTTCTTCAATGAATCCCATGCCGCCGTGAATCTGCACACCGAGCGAGGCGACATCGATGCCGGTTTCGGTGCTCCAGCCTTTGACGATGGGGATCATCAAATCGACCAGCGATTGCTGCAGGTGTTTTTCTTTTTCGTCTGTTGAACGCTCGGCAATATCCAGGCAACTTGCTGTCCAGTAAATCAGCGCGCGCATCGCTTCGGTGTACGCGCGCATGGTGAGCAGCATGCGTTTCACATCGGGGTGATAAATGATCGGCACCGCTTTCGGCCGCTCGCCAAGCGACGCCGGTACCGGCACCACCGGTCGGCCCTGCACGCGTTCGCGCGCCCACACCAGCGCGTGCTGGTACGCGCGTTCGGCGATCGAGA
>JANOKK010000037.1:0-8506 GCA_031419255.1 Betaproteobacteria bacterium | reverse complement strand
CTCGTTCAATTTGATCGCAATCGATATTTCGCGACGTAAGTTGGCAATCGACAAACACCGTTTTGGCACCCGCCTTTTCAATCATGTTGCCGACTGAAAAAAACGTCATCGCGGACGTAATGACTTCATCGGTAGCACTGCCACCATGCGTGGCCCCGATTTTGCAAACTTGAAACGCGACTTCCATCGCGGCGGTCGCCGAGGTGAAAACGCGCGTCGGGCGGCCTTCGTGATAGTCAGAAAGCGCCTTCTCGAACGCACGAACCTGTGGCCCGCTGGTGATTTGCAGTGAGAGCAACGTGTCCTTGATCGCGTCACCCATCGCTTCCGTGATGGTTGGACGCGAAAAATTCAGGAATGGCTCGGTCGTCGCGACCATCACGAACGCGCGACCAGCCACACGCCAACAACAATGAAGCCGATGCCGATCAGTTTTTGCGCCGCGAGTGACTCGCCAAATAGCCACCACGCCGCGAACGCATTGACAACATAGCCGATCGACAACATTGGATAGGCGACACTCACCGGCACCCGCGACAGCGCCATGATCCACACCACCAGGCTGAACGCGTAACAACACATGCCGCCGAGGATATGCGGCTGTGTCGCCAGTTGCCAGCCGACCGGGACGATGTTGTCCATATTGAATTCAAAATGCCCGACGCGAGTGGTGCCCGCTTTCAGCAGCAATTGCGCCGCAGCGTTCAGCAATACGCCGGTCAGGATGAGTGAAAAACTGGTGAGATTCACGGTGCGGAGATCTTCCGAATGGCCACGCGACGCGGGTCTTGATGAATGATATCGAAGGTCAAACCCAATGCCCTCATTTGTTCGATCGCGCCAGGGTGAATTATAGCGATGGCCGGTCCCGGGGCTTTCCACGCCGCCGGAAAATCTTCCAGGCGTTTGATCCATTTGGTGGGTTCGCTGGTCTCTCCCAGCTCGAATTCGTCAATATAATTCACCAGTGTCAGGGTGCGCTTCAAATAGAACGGCAGCGATTGATCGTAGGTCTCGACCGCGTACAGGCGGGTATCGGCCGTGAGATGATATTTGATTGGCTGCGCGGTATTGGCGGCCGATTGCAGTGGCGAAATCCGTTCATAGCCACGTTCGATCAATTCGACACCGATCGTCGTTCCGAACGCGATCATCATGATGCCGAGCCATTTGCGTTGGTACTTCAGCAAAATAAATCCGAGCAATAATCCGGCTGCGATGACCAGTGCCGCAGCGGTCACCCACAGGCTCATTTCATCGTACAACGGTCGGCTGAATTCCGCGTTGCCGCGCTTTGCCGGCTCGACCCACGCGGCATAGGCGCCCCATAGCGCAAGCGGCACTGCCGGTAGTGTCAGCCATGCGAGGCGGCGCGGATCAACATTGCGCAGGTAGTTGCCGATGACCAACGCGAGCGGAGGAAATATCGGCAGGATATAAGCGGGCAGCTTGGAACCCGACGCACTGAAAAAAATCAGAATGAATCCGCAATAAATCAACATCAATTTGAGGGGCGAAAATGCCCGGTTCTGGCCGACAATGCTCGCCGGTGCCCGCCACGCTTTCACCACCGCCGGAACCAGTGCCATCATCCATGGCAAAAAGCCCACGAACAACACCGGCAGAAAATACCATGCCGGCTGTACACGGCGATGCGCGGTTGAGGTGAATCGCTCGAAGTGTTCGTGAATAAAGAAGAACTGAAGAAATTCCGGATTCTGAATCGATACGAGCACGAACCAAGGCACTACGATGGCCGCAAAGATAGCTAGGCCCGGCCACCAGCCGAGCTCAGCCACAAAGCGAAAATTGCGATTGACGACGCAATAGAAAAACACGGCGGCAGCGGGAAAGACGATGCCAATGAGTCCTTTGGAAAGCACGGCCGCGGCCATCGCCGCCCACGCGATGCCAAGCCACACGCGCTGCGGTGTCGCGCTGGTCTTCGCAACCAGGAATGACGACAACGCCAACGTCATCCAGAAGGTAAGGCCCATATCCAGCGTGACCACTTCACTCAATGCCGCGAAGTAGGGTGCCGAGAGCATCACCATTCCGGCCAGAAGACCCGTCTCGACGTTGTACAAACGCTTGCCGGTATAGGCGATCAGCAACACGCAGCCGAGGCCGCAGAGCGCCGTATAGAGGCGCGCGGCGAATTCGCTTTCGCCGAATAATTTGAACGCAATCGCCGTCGCCCAATATTGCAGCGGCGGTTTTTCAAAGTATTTGAGTCCGTTCAGACGCGGTGTCACGAAATCGCCCGACTGCGCCATCTCGCGGGCAATTTCCGAGTAGCGGCCTTCATCGGGATTGGCGAGTTTTCGATCGCCGAGACCATCCAGCGACAACAACAACACCAGCACCGCCAACACAGCGACAAGGGGACGACTTAAGCGCAAGGTCAGTGCATGCACGGAAAAGTTTGGTGCCGGGTTTTTCGGCAGCGTCAAAGGGGAAGGCGCAAGTTTAGCCGGGATTGCCGTTAGGCCATGTTTCAGGATGCTTTCAGCAGTACCACCACTGCGCCGGATCCGCCGTCTGCGGGTTGCGCATCGCAGAATGCAAGCACTTCATTGCGTTGCGACAACGAGAGGCGCACCTTGTTGCGAATCACCGGTGTGTTATTGGGTGAGCGGTAGCCCTTGCCGTGGATGATGCTTACGCAGCGAATTCCGGCATGGCGGGCGTGCGCCAGAAAACGCGCCAACTCGGCACGCGCCGTATCAGTGGTGCACCCATGCAAATCCAGTGATGCCTGAACAATCCAGTGGCCGCGTCGCAACTTGCGCATGATTTCCGAAGGCAAGCCGGGGCGCAGAAAAGTGATCAGATCGCCATTCTCGATATCCGCATCCCAGCCCGAGGTGTCTTTGAGTAGATCAGCCGGAATGGCCGCGTCATCCTCCATGCGTTTTACCGGAATGGGTTTCGGGCGCGGCTTGGCTAAGTCAGCACGTTCCGGAACGCGTAGCGGCGTCACCTGATCGGCCGCCATTTCGGCGCGGAACAGGTCGTCTTCGGTGGGTGGTGGCATTGGCGAGGTCATAGCGTGAGTTACCACGGCAAAAAGCAGGATCACGAATTTCATTTGGGGTACGTCTACTAACTTTAAAATTCCGTCTTTCCGGCGAACAACCACAAAGGTTGCGCCGGGCCGGAATCCAGCCCGTCGTAATATCAATGAGTTACGAAGGACTGGGTACCGGCCCGGCGCAACCCTTGTGGTTGTGCGCCGGTACAACGGGGTTTTTCTAGAAGCACCCTTCGACTAAACCCTAGCACTGGCGAGCCTTTCAGGTCATTAATGTCCGGAAAGGCGCGCCAGTGCTAGAGTATGTTGAAAAAAATCAGTGCAATGCCTCCAAATACTTATCCGCATCCAGCGCCGCCATGCAGCCCGTTCCGGCACTCGTCACGGCTTGTCGATAGACGTGATCCTGCACATCGCCCGCCGCAAATACGCCGGGGATGGAGGTCGCGGTCGCATTACCCTGATTGCCGGATTGGGTGACGATATAGCCATTCACCATGTCAAGTTGCCCGGCAAATATATCGGTGTTCGGCTTGTGCCCGATGGCGATGAAGCAGCCTTTCAATGCCAGATCGCGGGTCGCGCCATCCTGCGTGGATTTGATGCGCACACCGGTGACGCCGGTCTTGTCGCCGAGAACTTCGCCCAAGGTGTGGTTCCAGAGGATGGTCACTTTTCCTTCCTTCGCTTTCGCCATGAGGCGATCGGCCAATATTTTTTCCGAGCGGAATTTGTCGCGGCGATGAATCACCGTCACGTGCCGTGCGATATTCGATAAATACAGGGCTTCTTCAACCGCCGTGTTGCCGCCGCCCACCACGCAGACGTCGTCGCCCTTGTAGAAAAAACCATCGCAGGTCGCGCAGCCGGAAACGCCTTTGCCCATGAAAGCCTCTTCTGAAGGCAGGCCGAGGTATTGCGCCGACGCACCGGTGGCGATGATCAGGGCATCGCAGGTGTACACACCCGAATCGCCGGTCAGCGTGAACGGCTTTTCTTTCAGCGCAACGGTATGAATGTGATCGAATACGATTTGGGTGTTGAATCGCTCAGCGTGCTTCAGGAAACGCTCCATCAACTCCGGCCCTTGCACGCCATCAGCGTCGGCAGGCCAATTTTCAACGTCCGTGGTGGTCATCAATTGCCCGCCTTGGGCGATGCCGGTGATCAATACCGGATTCAGATTTGCGCGTGCCGCGTAGACGGCGGCGGAGTAACCCGCCGGGCCGGAGCCGAGGATGATCAGACGGTGATGCTGTGTCGACGTGACAGCGTTCATGGCGAACTTTCTATATTTCGAGGAGATTTGCTGTGCATTTTAGCGTAGCGCCTGCGCACTTTCGCGTCAGGGTGACCGCATATCAAAGCGAAATTGGGACGATCGCGAAAGATGTCAATCCCCAACCCGCGTTCAGGCAGGAATACTTTGCGAAACTGGCGTTCAACAACAATCGCAGTTGTGCGAAAATGCACATGGATTGATTGCATTGTTGCGGCGGAATTGTCGACGAGTTGGCATTCGAGTTCGCACCCAAACCGTACCATCATCCGCCCGATGGACGGGTGGCCATTTGGATCATGTAAGGGGAACTCATGCTACGGGCTATTCCGCTTTTCAAGGATTTGAGCGACAAGGATTTGTCGCTTATCAATGATCTTGCCATCGACAAGCATGTCACCAAAGGCAACGTTGTGTTGACCGAAGGCGAGGTCGGAGATTCACTATATGCCATCATTTCCGGTCGCGTAAAGGTCTTCATTGGCGACGAAGACGGTCGCGAAATCATTCTTAAAATTCTCGGCCCAGGCGATTTTTTCGGTGAGATGTCGATGATCGATAAACAGCCGCGTTCCGCTTCAGTCTCGACGCTTGAAAACGCCGCGTTCAAGGTGCTGTCGCATACCGCCTTTGAAACGGCGGTCGAAAAGGCACCGCGCATTGCGACCCTGGTAATGCAGGCGTTGGCGAAGCGCCTGCGCGATGCCGACCGGAAGATTTCGACGCTCGCACTGATGGATGTGTATGGCCGGGTCGCGAATACGCTGCTTGAATTGGCGATCACGACAAATGGCAAATTGGTGGTCGGCGAGAAGCTATCTCAGCAGGATATTGCCAACATGGTAGGTGCGTCGCGCGAGATGGTGAACCGCATCCTCAAAGACCTCTCCGACCGTGGTTATATTTCCGTCGAGGCCAAGACCATCACTATCCACGACGAGCGATTGCCGCCCTCGTTTTAGTTCGACCATCGTCGCGCAATTGGGGCCGCGACGACCAGCCGCTATAATGGCGCTCACCTATGAGTGCCCGCAAAAACAGAGAAATATTCGACCCGACCGATCCCGCTCCTGCGGAGGTCACCCCGCAATCCACCCGCCTGTCGCGCCTCATGCGCGAAGCCGGCTGGATTATTTTTCTGGCGCTGGCACTCTATCTTGCGCTGATTTTTGCTACCTATCATCAAGACGATCCTGGCTGGTTTATTACTGGCAAAGGCGGTCTGATCCTCAATAGAGGCGGCTGGTTGGGGGCGCAAATTTCGCAATTTGCGTTCGGCGTTAGCGGATGGTCAGCATGGTGGTGGGTGGCACTTGCAATTTACGTCGTGATGCGACTTTTCCACCGTGTTGAAGTCTGGAGCATGTTCGATCATCGCAATTTGGCCATCGCATTGATCGGTTTCGCGATATTGCTGCTCGCATCAAGCACCTTGGAAGCACTTAGACTGCATTCACTTCCAACACCAATGCCCAACTGGAAACCGGGCGGCGAATTGGGCACATTGTTCGCTGACGGAATTGAACGCGGCCTCGGTTTCACTGGGGGCAGCTTGCTGTTGCTGGCGGTGTGTGCTGGTGCCATTTCCGTATTTAGCGGCCTCTCATGGATTCGCCTCGCCGAGAAAGTCGGCAGCGGCGTCGAATGGATCTGGTTCGCGGCGAAAGGAAAACTCGAAGCGCGACGCGACCGCAGCGTGGGCGAGCAAGCCGTCGAAGCGCGCGAAGAAAAAGTCGAAGAGATGAAGCGGATCATCGAGGATCATCCGCCGATCCGGATCGAGCCTACCGTCACCGACATTCCACAATCCGACCGCGTGCGCAAGGAAAAACAGGTTCAGCTATTTTCGGACTTGCCCGATTCACCGCTGCCACCGATTGCGCTGCTCGATCCCGCCGATGCCTCGATCGAGCGGCCGAGCAACGAAACGCTGGAATTCACATCGCGCTTGATAGAGCGAAAATTATTGGATTTCAATGTGCAGGCGAAAGTGGTTTCGGCGCATTCCGGCCCAGTCATTACGCGCTACGAAATCGAGCCAGCCGTCGGCGTGAAAGGCGCGCAGATAGTGAATCTTTCGCGCGATCTTGCCCGTGCATTGTCGGTGACTTCCATTCGCGTGGTCGAGACCATTCCCGGTACCTCGCATATGGGCTTGGAGATTCCAAACCCGAAACGCGAGATCGTGCGGCTCTCGGAAATTTTGGGTTCGGAAGTCTATAGCGCGACGCATTCGAGGCTCGCCATTGCAATGGGCAAAGACATCGCCGGTCGAGCAGTGGTCGCGGATCTTGCCAAGATGCCGCATGTGTTGGTCGCAGGCACGACGGGATCGGGCAAATCGGTCGCAATCAATGCGATGATTTTGTCGCTGGTTTACAAAGCGACGGCCAATGAAGTCCGGCTGATTTTGATTGATCCGAAGATGCTGGAACTCTCCGTCTACGAAGGCATTCCACATTTGCTTTCGCCGGTAGTGACTGACATGCAATTGGCTGGCCACGCGTTGAATTGGTGTGTCGCGGAAATGGATCGACGGTATAAATTGATGAGCGCGGTTGGCGTGCGCAATCTGGCGGGCTACAACACCAAGATTCGCGAGGCAAAGGAAAAGGGCAAGCCGTTGGCACATCCGTTTTCATTGACGCCAGATGCGCCGGAGCCGCTTGAGCCGTTGCCGCTGATTGTGGTCGTGATCGACGAATTGGCCGACATGATGATGGTGGTCGGCAAGAAAGTGGAAGAGTTGATCGCACGCCTCGCCCAGAAGGCGCGTGCCTCGGGCATACACTTGGTCCTCGCCACACAACGGCCGAGCGTGGACGTGATCACCGGCTTGATCAAAGCCAATGTTCCAACGCGGGTTGCGTTCCAGGTTTCGTCAAAAATCGATTCACGCACCATTCTCGATCAGCAGGGCGCGGAAGCCTTGCTGGGGCAGGGCGATATGCTGTATCTACCACCCGGCAGCGGCATGCCGCAGCGCGTGCATGGCGCATTCGTGGGCGACGCGGAAGTGCATCGCGTGGTCGAGCATTTGAAGCGTCAGGGCGAGCCGCAATACATCGAAGGCATTCTTGACTCGCCGGATGCATCGATGGAAATGCCATTGGAAGGTGGCGGCGCGGCGGAATCGGATCCGCTCTACGATCAGGCGGTGCAGATTGTTTTGCAAAACAAGCGCGCGTCGATTTCACTGGTGCAACGGCATTTGCGCATTGGCTATAACCGGGCGGCGCGCTTGCTGGAAGATATGGAAAAGGCAGGACTGGTGTCGTCGATGCAGTCGAATGGCAATCGTGAAATATTGGCGCCGAATCGGGTTGAATCATGAGCAGGATTGCCGCAGGACTATGCGCGCTAGTGATGTGTGTATCGATGCTCGCGCATGCCAACGCGATCTCGGACTTCCAGTCCTTCGTCTCCACCGTTCAATCCGGCCGCGCAAAATTTGATCAGGCGGTGTTCGATGCGCAAGGCAGACAAACGCAAAAGACCGCCGGCACACTGACCTTCGTGCGCCCGGGAAAATTTCGCTGGGTGTATGAAAAACCGGCGCAACTCATTGTCGGCGACGGCAACAAGGTCTCATTCTTCGATCCAGACTTGAATCAAGTCTCGGTAAAAAAATTGGGACAGGCATTTTCAAGTACGCCCGCCGCTCTGTTGTCGGGAAAAAACGACATCGACAAAGCATTCACGCTCGTCGCCTCCGGGAACGCGGATGGTATCGATTGGCTGGATGCGCTGCCACGTCAAAAAGACGAAGGCATCGAAAAATTTCGCGTCGGTTTTCGCAAGGGTCAGTTGGCCGCCATGGAATTAAACGACGCGTTCGGCAACCGCACGCGCATCACGTTCACTCAATTCGAACGCAACCCGAAAATCGACGCGAAGGATTTTGTGTTCGTGCCACCGAAAGGGGCGGATGTGGTGGGGGAGTAGGCGGGTTGCGACGGTTGCGCGCAGTATCTCTCCGTAACCACCGCAAATCCCTCCCAGCATCCCTTTTTCAACGGGAGGAGCGCTCACATTTGACACGTGCGCAGCAATCGGTACTTCCCCCTTTTTAAAGGGGGATTGAGAGGGATTTGCGGTGGGGGCAATTTTATATGCCGCCAAATTCTCAAACAAATCAATCTACAAATTGCGAAAGACGATAAATGAAAACCAAAGCCGCCATCGCCTGGAAA
>JANOKK010000036.1:0-2087 GCA_031419255.1 Betaproteobacteria bacterium | reverse complement strand
GCGCAGCGATATCGAAAAAATGTTTATACGTTTTCGCCGGATGCACTGGAAATGCTGGTCGCCGCGCCGTGGCCGGGAAACGTGCGTCAGTTGTATAACGTCGCAGAGCAGGTGGTTGCATTGTCAAACGCCGAAATGGTTTCCGCCAAAGTGGTGGAACATGCGATGCAGCTTGAAATGCAACGCATCGATTCTTTTGAGGATGCACGTCGGCGCTTTGAATATGATTATTTGACCCGACTACTGACACTCACGCAGGGTAGCGTCATTGAGGCCGCAAGACTCGCCAAACGCAATCGCACCGAGTTCTACAAAATCCTTCAACGGCACGGCATCGAGGCTGCACATTTCAAGCCGCCATACCCGACATTGTAAGAAAAAGTGAAAAAAGTCACATTGTCGATGAATTGAGGTGCCGCATAAGGTAAGTGCGTGTCGCCGTTTTGAGACAACATTTATTCAATAAAAACAATTGGTTAAATGACATTGAAAAACGATGTCTCCAATTGGCGACAGAACAGTGTTGCGTTATTTGCCATCACCTCAAGTAACCCAGCTTAATTGTTTGTTTTTAATGAAAAAATTTATTTGGCATGCCGATTGCTCATCTATCCTTGAATACTTTTGGATCACCCTCCCTCCCTGGGTGCTTCGTTGCCGGAAAGGTCCCTGGCGCGAAGGTTCTCCGCCAGAAGTATTCGAGAGTGCGCCTTCAGGGGCGGTCGAAAGGCCGCCCCTAATTTTTTTGCGCGTTCGAAACGCGTATGCTGATTGCGATGCGCGGATTACGTTGCGCCCGATACTTTGTTGTACTTTGGAAATTCATGCCGGTTAAACGCACTCACATTCATCCTGCTGACCTTCGCGCCGGCGGGCGACTCGCCATCGAAGCGGTAATCGGTGTCACCAATCTGGTCGAGGCGATGCACGCGACCATTGCCGGTGTCACGTCGCCAATCGGCAACGCGCGACCGGATTCGACCCGCGGCATCACCGGCCTTGTGTATCGCACAGTGCGCGGTGTTACCCGTGTCGTCGGCGGCAGTCTCGACATGGCGCTCGCGCCGTTGGTGCCGCTGTTGGGTGAACGCGACTCAACGCCCGCGCGCGACAATGTCGTCGCCGCATTGAATGGCGTCATCGGCGACCATCTGGCCACCACCGGCAATGCACTGGCGACGCCGATGCAATGGCGCTCGCAGGGAAAAACGGTTGTCGCTGAAAAAGACGCACTGGCGGCAGCGTTTCCCAGCGCGTCCGGCAAAATCGCGATAATGCTGCACGGGCTTTGCATGCATGACGGCCAATGGCGCACGGGTGACAGTAATGGGCATCACGATCATGGCGCGTCGCTCGCACGCGACCTCGGGTATACGCCGATCTACCTGCGATACAACTCGGGCCTGCATATTTCCGTCAATGGCCGTGCGCTATCGGCGCAACTGGAGACGCTGGTCGATGCCTGGCCGACTTCGATTGAATCGATTGCGATGATTTCGCACAGCATGGGCGGATTGCTCGCGCGCAGCGCGCTGCATTACGCAACCATCGAGCAACATCGATGGCCGACAAAACTTCATTCACTGGTCTTTCTCGGTACACCGCATCACGGCGCACCGCTGGAACGCGGTGGCCACGGAATCGACGTGATTCTTGGCAGCAGCCCTTACACCGCGCCGTTCGCGCGTATCGGAAGAATTCGCAGCGCCGGAATTACCGACTTGCGGCATGGGGATTTGCGCGATGCCGATTGGCAGGCGCGTGAGGCGGGAAGTAAAACAAGTGGCGCAACGAGAGCGCTGCCATTGCCGGAATCGACCCGGTGTTACGCGATCGCCGCGAGTCTGGGCAAACAAGCGGGCAACGTGAAAGGCCGAGTATTGGGCGACGGGCTGGTGCCATTGGCAAGCGCGCTCGGGCGGCATCGCATTGCGGCAGTTGATCTGGCGATTCCAGCCGCGCAGCAACGGGTGTTTCGTGGGATGAATCATATGGAACTGCTCTCGTCACTTGACGTGTATGAGCAAATCCGGGAATGGGTTTCATTGGTTGCAACGGAATAGTCTTTGTCCGTCGTTCCCGCGAAG
>JANOKK010000035.1:0-2069 GCA_031419255.1 Betaproteobacteria bacterium | reverse complement strand
CGGTGTCGAGAGTCATCGCAGATGCAAGGAATTTGTGATTAACGAACAAGCTAAGCGGCGCGCCGTTTTGTGGCGCGTCCGCTTGAGCGACGGGTTAAGGCCTGAGCGTCAACATACGCGTCTATCAGACGACGAATCATTCGCTGGTATTGCGTTTGATGTTTTGTCGCTTCGGACTTGAAAAAGTCGATACTTTTCTTGCTGAGAGCCAATGTGACTTTCACGCCCTCCTCTCGAAATGCCAACTCTTCAGGCGACGGAAGGAAATCTGGAATCACTTGGAACCGACCAAGCGGCTCATTCGTGTAGTTAATTTTCGCGCTCATAAGTAGCCTTTCCTTTGCGCCAGTAGCCAGCGCCAATTATTCGAATAACCGAAGCACGATACGTAAACCGCACCGTGACAACGCCGCCTTCAACTTCGCCGAAGCAGTAATACCGATCCTCGGTTTGGCTGTGGGAAACGTCCTTGGCAATCACACGCTTAGGGTCAGCAAAAGCGTATTGCGCGCGTCCAAATGAAACACCATGCTTGCGCTGGTTTTC
Source organism: Betaproteobacteria bacterium (assembly GCA_031419255.1). GTDB lineage: Bacteria > Pseudomonadota > Gammaproteobacteria > Burkholderiales > Usitatibacteraceae > UKL13-2. The sequence goes on along the minus strand of JANOKK010000035.1, from coordinate 1,523 downwards.
AGCATCTTTTTCTGGATCCCAATCGAAGCGACCTGCCATTCGTAGAGTTTACTACTCGGCAATATAAAAAGCCATACGTTGGTATGTAAGCCCGAACGTTTGAGTTGAGTGGCCGGAGCCGGGATGGCGCTTGGCCCGCGAAGCGGATGATGACCGCGAGCGCTTCGCGGGATCTACTTTGGCAAGCTCAGCGAAGAGCTGCTCGTTCGCCCATGCCTTGTATTTGAAGAGGGAGTGAAGGAGAGTGGTTGTGCTCATGGGTGCGCTCTGAAAGTCGAGTTGCAATGGTAACGCTTGCAAGTCATTGCCGAATCATGATTCGGGCGGAAGATTCAGGTCTCGCCTGTTTGCCTTGGCCTCAGCTCGCGGCCATTGAAAAACAGGTTTAGTGATGGGCTGGACGCCAATACGTCTAGCAGCCAAGCTTGAAGCCGCTCCACATCGACACCTCCGCCGTTCAACTGCGAATTGATGGTGCCAGACACGGTGATGCCGGTCTCGTCTGACGCCGCTTTGGTCCGGTGGCTATCGTGGAGTTTCCCGTCCCGGAAGTGCAATTGAAGCATCTCCTCCCGCTTCCGGACCGTGACGGCCAAATCACTGCAAAGCGCATTGACGGCGGACATTCCAATGCCCTGGAGCTGGATAGGCAAAGCCTGACCGGAGTCGAACGGATAGTCAAAATGCGAATAGACGAACTTCAGGTAAGGTGTGCCTTCAACAGTGCGGTCGAGCGAGTGACCTCTGCCGTTGTCAGCAATACTGAAGGCGTTGCCTTCTGCGGTGATTCGAATGATGGTGGCATGACCCGACTGGAACTCAGCTAGCGCGTACAGTAGCAGCGCACGCACGGCGATTGCCGTTAGGTCAGGTGAGGCGACTACTAATGATTCGGCATTCATGGCGGTCAGGCTGATAACAAGTTGGGGGTGGGGTCGTGACCATTACCTGACGCTTACGCATAGCGAAGCAATTTAGCGAGTCAGATCGCTGGGCATCGCGATACCCATCAGTACAACACATTCACAGCGGGTTACGTGACGAAATCGGGCACGCAGAATGTAGTGGGTCGGTCGCAATTTGAGGTGCGTGCAGAGGGCACCCAATCGAATTCAAACGACCTCCGACAACACCAGTACCGCGATTGCTTCCACGCCAGAAAAGTCACTATCGTTAGTCACGAAGTGCGAGCAGCGCTGTGACAACGCCGTCGCCAGATGCAACGCATCGATAAAGCGCAGTCGGTGCGACGCGCGCAGGCTGGCGGCGAGGCGGAACATTTTGGCGTCATGCGGCAAGACTTCGAGCATGCGCGCTTGTGCGAACAATGCGTCGATCACGCCGACGCCTGCGCTGTTGCCATCGCGCATGGGCTTCACGAGCAGTTCGGCGTGCGCAGCGTCGCCAGTGCAGGCGAACAGCTCGTGTCGTTCAGACGCGGCAAGCAATTCAGCGACTGCGTCGCCATAAATCGGTGCGCCCTCAAGCAAATAAATGAACGCGTTGGTGTCGACGTACACCCG
>JANOKK010000034.1:0-1279 GCA_031419255.1 Betaproteobacteria bacterium | reverse complement strand
GGTTCATGGTTAAACTAAAACAGTTTTTGGGTTTGTTTGGGGGCCGCGCTGGTATACCAATCTGGGCCGCTCCAAATTTTGTTGGTTATCGCGCCGCTCCACCCATCCTACGTCCCTGAACAACGAATACCGTAATATCATCGTCACGCCGAACGCGTGCCTTTGCGATTCAACAGGTCGTTAAAGCGCGCATGAAGTTTTCCGGTCGAAGCCTGCCCAATTTCTTTAAGGCGAACGATGACAAATTTGGTGCCGACCTCCGACGTTCAATCCGCGCTTCGCTGGCACTGGTTGCCCGCCGTCGGCACTTGGAAATATTACGCATTGCTTGGTGCCGTCGGCATCTTCATCCTTGGCCCGCTCGGCGGCGTCACCGCGTCGTACATGAATTTTTCGCTCGGCTTTTTTGTTGGCGGGCAAGTGCTGGCGGGTATTCTTGGTTCGGTGGTCACCTTCGGTTACGGTGCCCAAGGCAAGCACGGCGCCAACTACATTCAAACGACTGCCTCTTCTGTCGCGGGCATGAGTGCGATGGCGGTGGTGATTCAGGCGATGGTGTGGCTCGGCTTGCCGCAGCCGCCGGTCTGGGTGTTGATGCTTTACTTGTTGAGCATCGGCATGTTCGGCGTCGGCGTCGGGATGTTGTACACGCCGATTCTGGTTGATCGCCTCAAGCTCACGTTTCCATCGGGTCTCGCAGTTGCGAATATCCTGCGCGCGCTCACCGATCCCGAGTTGCTCAAGCGATCGGTGACGCGATTGTTCGGCGGTATGGCGCTCGGCATCGCGGGAGGTATTGGTGCCGCCAAAATCGCGGTGTTGGGGGCAATTGAATTTTCCACGTCCACACTCGGTGCCGGCATGATCGTCGGCGCGCGCATCGGCATTGCCGCGTTGGTGGGTGGATTGGTGGGCTGGGCGCTGGCCCCGTATTTTGTGTCGATCGGCTGGTTAAACGCGGGCGATCCGTTCCGCAAAATCATGTTCCTGTTCGCGCTCGGCATGATTCTCGGTGCGGCGCTGGTCGATGTTTCGCAGGTACTTTGGCAGGCGTGGAAGCGTTCGCGTGAATCAACGGGTGCCCCCGCCGTCGAGCAAGCAGATTGGCAGAAGACCAACATGCGCAGGCTCACCGCGTGGGTGATTTTCTGGGCACTCGCGGTGATCGTCGTCGGTTCGCAATTACTCAACGTGCCGGCGGGATACCTTGTCTTCGCCGTGTTCCTTACTTTCATCTTCGCGATGGTCAACGGTATTTCGGTCGGCATGGTCGACCAAA
>JANOKK010000033.1:0-1192 GCA_031419255.1 Betaproteobacteria bacterium | reverse complement strand
GGGCTCGCGATGAGTGCGGACAATCAGCTCAAATTGAAGCCGCAGAATTTGCTGATCAATTTGCCGTTCGTCAAAACGTCGTGATGGAGTGCGAGGTTGCCAAGACGGGCACCGCAGGCCTTGATCGTTCGATAGGCTCATGACGGCGTACGTTGCGTGTATCGAATGGTCGCTTGCGTGCCAGCCCTTCGATACCTCAGGGCGAACGGTGTATTTGAAACGAACCGAATAATAGTGAGATCGCGTTGGCCGCTGCCGGGTAATCGGGTGTCGGCCCTTCGATACCTCAGGGTGAACGGTGTATTTGAAACTATGCGAATTGAATTGAGACCTATCCGCGATAAAATCATCGTTGAAAGGAATTTGACTCCATGAAAAAAACCAACGATATGCCCGAGGTCGAAATGCTGCGCAGCGAGATCGAGATGCTGATGGCGGATCGTGAAAAATTATTGCGCGTGGCCGGTGCCGCCGCCAAGTTTGTCGAGAAGGTGAATATTGCGCGGCTGCCGGTATCGGCAGTTCCTTTCGCCGAAGCCGTGGCGAGCAGTGTGAATGCGCTGTCGGAGGATTCATTGCGTGAAGCATTGTTGGCGGTAAAGAAAAACAACTAATCGCGTTCGACGCGATGGTCGATATTGTTCCCGCCGGCTATGTGCGCCGCAACGCGGTGGTCGCGAAGGCGGCGGGCCGATTTTTAATGCGGCTTTCCGGCTGGCGATTCGAGGGCACGCTGGCGGACGTGCCGAAACTGGTCATCGCGGTCGCGCCGCACACCAGTAACTGGGATTTCGTCGTCGGCGTCATGGCGTTATGGGCGCTCGATATGCAGGTTTCGTTCCTCGGCAAACATACTTTGTTTCGCGGCTGGTTTGGCCGCTGGATGCGATCAATTGGCGGCATTCCCGTTGATCGATCGAAGGCGCAGGGGGTCGTCAGCGAATCCGTCGCGGCGTTTAGTGCACGCGAGAGAATGGTGCTGGCGATCGCACCGGAAGGCACGCGCCAACTTGATAAAGGCTTCAAGACCGGATTTCTGCGTATTGCACGTGAAGCGAAGGTGCCTGTGCAACTCGCGTATTTCGATTTCACGCGCAAGGTGATTGGCTTCGGGCCATTGTTTTTTCCGAGCGACGATGTCGATGCCGACATGAAAAAAATCCTTGATTACTATCGGCCGATCCCGGGCAAA
>JANOKK010000032.1:0-3568 GCA_031419255.1 Betaproteobacteria bacterium | reverse complement strand
ATTACACACCAGGCCTCGCTGCCGAATGTGTACTTTGGGGGCGACGCTGCGTTCGGCCCGAAGAACATTATCTGGGCGGTCGCGCACGGCCACGAAGCCGCGATCTCGATCGACAAGTTCTGCAACCGTGAAGAAATTTCTCATCGTCCGCCGCCGATGGTGCATATGCTCAGTCAGAAAATGGGCATTCACGAGTGGAGCTACGACAACGATATATCCAACGACCTGCGTTACAAGGTGCCGCTCAAGGAAACGTCGATTGCGTTGAAAAGCATCAAGGTCGAGGTGGAGTTGGGCTTCGACCGAAAGCTCGGTTTCGCCGAGGCGCAGCGTTGCCTGAATTGCGATGTGCAGACGGTATTTACGCCGCGTCTCTGCATCGAATGCGATGCCTGCGTGGATATTTGTCCGATGGATTGCATTACGTTCACGGAAAACGGCGACGAGTCGGGATTGCGGGCGCGCCTCAGCGCGCCGGCAATCAATCTCACGCAGGATTTGTATGTCTCCGACGCGGTGAAAACCGGTCGCATCATGGCCAAGGACGAAGATGTTTGTCTGCACTGTGGCCTCTGCGCGGAACGTTGCCCAACAGGTGCCTGGGACATGCAGAAATTTTTGTTGATTCCCACTCAGGCGGGGCCGGGTTGCCGAAAAAAACCGGCGACTGAACCAATGCGCGAGGCGGCAGAATGAAAGCACTTGCTGCCATCAATGATTTCGTCGTCAAGTTCGCAAACGTCAATGGCTCGGGTTCGGCCTCGGCCAACGAGTTGTTCGCGAAAGCAATTCTGCGCATGGGCGTGCCGGTGAGTCCGCGCAATATTTTCCCTTCCAATATTCAGGGCTTGCCGACGTGGTACGAAGTGCGCGTGACCGAAAAAGGTCATCTGGGCCGTCGTGGCGGTGTCGATTTCATGGTGGCGATGAATCCGCAAACCTGGAACGAGGATGTGAAAGAACTCGAGCCGGGTGGCTACCTTTTCTATGACAATTCAAAACCGCTGCCGCCATCAAAATTTCGCGACGACATCAATGTTATTGGTGTGCCGCTGACCGAAATCAGCAACAGCACGTACGCGGATTCGCGCGAGCGCCAGTTGATGAAAAACATCATTTATCTGGGGGCGTTGTCGTATTTGCTTGGCATCGAACCCGAGGCCATCGAAAAATTATTCGGCGAGCAATACAAAGGTAAGGAACGCTTGCTCGACTCGAACAAAAAAGCGCTGCATTTGGGGCGCGATCATGCGAAGGCACATCATCAACCGATAACATTGAGGGTCGAGCGCCGCGATTGCGTTGGCGACCGGATTTTCATCGAGGGCAATAGCGCTGCGGCGTTGGGCTGCGTGTACGGTGGCGCTTCGGTCTGCGCGTGGTATCCGATTACACCTTCATCCTCGCTCGCCGAAGCGTTCACGAAATGGTGCCAAAAATTCCGCGTCGATGCGGTTACCGGCAAAAACAAATTTGCGATCGTGCAAGCCGAAGACGAATTGGCCTCGATCGGTATCGTGGTCGGTGCGGGCTGGAACGGTGCGCGCGCGTTCACCGCGACCTCTGGGCCGGGTGTGTCTCTCATGCAGGAATTCATCGGCCTTGCTTACTTCGCCGAAATTCCGGTGACGATCATCAACGTGCAACGCGGCGGACCTTCGACCGGCATGCCGACGCGGACGCAGCAATCGGATGTGCTTTCCTGCGCGTATGCCTCGCACGGTGACACCAAACACGTGCTGCTGTTTCCGGAAGATCCGCACGAGTGTTTTGAAATGGCCGCCACCGCGCTCGATTTGGCTGATCGATTGCAGACGCCGATATTTGTCATGACGGATCTCGATATCGGCATGAATCAGCGCCTTTGCAAGCCATTCGATTGGGACGACAAGCGCATGTTTGATCGTGGCAAAATCATGTCGTATGAGGATCTGGAGGCGGGCAAGAAATTCGGCCGCTATCTCGATGTCGATGGCGACGGCATTCCGTTTCGCACTTACCCCGGCACGCATCCGACCAAGGGTGCCTATTTCACGCGTGGTACCAGTCGCGATCGATTCGCAAAGTACAGCGAGGCGGGTGATGATTACGTCGACAATATGTCGCGACTGCTGCACAAATTTGAAACCGCAAAAGAAATTGTTCCGCAGCCGGTGGTTCAATCGGCGCCTGGCAAAACAAAACTCGGCGTGATCTATTACGGCTCGACCAGCCCTGCGATGTCGGAGGCGATGGAATCAATGGAGGCCAATCGCGTTCATGTCGATACCTTGCGTATTCGCGCGTTTCCATTCGGCCGAGCGGTCGTGGATTTCATTGCCGCCCATGAGCGCGTATTCGTGGTCGAACAGAATCGCGACGCGCAACTGCGTACGCTGCTGGTGGCCGAACTCAATATCGATCCGGCGAAATTGATCGCGGTATTGCACTACGACGGCACGCCGATCACGGCGCGCTTCATCGTGAAAGAAATATCAAAGACAGCGGGATCGCTGAACGTCACTTCGCTCAGAAAAACCGCTCAGGAAGAGGCTGCGGAATGACCTACATTGCAAAACCGAAGCTGCATCACCCGACACTCGCCGTCAATAATGTCGGCTACACGCGCCGCGATTACGAGGGTGCCGTATCAACGCTGTGCGCTGGCTGCGGCCACGATTCGATTTCGGCTGCGATCATTCAGGCGTGCTGGGAACTCGATATCGAACCGCACCGCGTCGCGAAACTTTCCGGCATCGGTTGTTCGTCGAAAACGCCGACCTATTTTCTGGGGCACTCGCATGGATTCAATACTGTGCATGGGCGCATGCCGTCGGTGCTCACCGGGGCCAATCTTGCCAACAGTGAATTACTTTACCTGGGTGTCTCTGGCGACGGCGATTCCGCCTCGATCGGGCTGGGGCAATTCGCGCATGTGATGCGGCGCGGCGTGAACATGACTTATATCGTCGAGAACAACGGCGTGTATGGATTGACGAAAGGGCAATTTTCCGCGACCGCCGATCAGGGCTCGAAATCCAAGCGCGGTGTTGTCAATCGCGATTCGCCGATTGATCTCGCGTTGCTCGCGATGCAATTGGGTGCCACCTTTGTGGGGCGCAGTTTCAGCGGCGACAAGCATCAACTGGTGCCGCTCATCAAAGCCGCCATTGAGCATCAGGGGGCTGCGTTTATAGATGTCATCAGCCCGTGCGTGGCATTCAACAATCACGCAGGCAGCACCAAGAGCTACGATTACATTCGCGAGCACAATGAGGCGGTAAACCGTCTCGATTTCATTCCGCGCCGAAACGAGATTACCGTCGATTTTCCGGCAGGCGAGGCAACTATCGTTCGGCAGCACGATGGCAGCACCTTGCTATTGCGGAAGTTGCACCCGAGTTATGACCCGACCAATCGTATTGCCGCGATGAACTACACACAGGAGCGGCATGCCGAAGGCGAAATCGTTACCGGGTTACTTTATGTTGACGCCGAGCCGGAAGATTTGCATGTGCATCTGAATACGCAACCGGGTGCTTTCAATCGCATGAGTGAGGCGGAGTTGTGTCCGGGGAGTGCGGCTTTG
>JANOKK010000031.1:0-10033 GCA_031419255.1 Betaproteobacteria bacterium | reverse complement strand
GAAGGCGATGTCGCCGAACTCACACGCGACAAAATCACCGTGGTGGACCGCGCCGGAAAATCGGTCACGCGCGAAATCAACGTCAGCGACATCACCGATGAAGCGCGCGAGCTCGGCCCGTATCAGCACTTCATGCAAAAGGAAATCCACGAGCAGCCCAGAGCGCTGGCGGACACCATGGAGGCCGTGCTCACCGAAGGCGTGCATCCGGGCTTATTCGGCGAAGGTGCCGCCGAAATTTTCCGCGATGCCGATGCGTTACTCATTCTCGCCTCAGGCACCAGCTACTACTCCGCGCTCGTCGCGAAGCAATGGATCGAAACCATCGCGCGTGTGCCCGTCAACGTCGAGCTCGGCCACGAATACCGTTACCGCGATTCCATTCCCAACCCGAAACAACTTGTCATCACCATTTCGCAATCCGGCGAAACGCTGGATACGATGGAAGCGTTGAAGCGCGCTAAAGAACTTGGCCACGCCTGGACCTTGAGTATCTGCAACGTGCGCGAATCCGCCATCCCGCGCGCATCCAAACTGGTGTGCTACACCCGCGCCGGGCCTGAGATAGGCGTTGCCTCCACCAAAGCGATGACCACACAGATGGTCGTGCAATTCACGCTCGCATTAGCCCTCGCCAAAGCCAAAGGCCAACTCAGCAAGGAAGACGAAGCGAAGTACATCGAGCAGCTCCGCTACGTCCCCGGCGGCGTGCAGCAAGCGCTGAATCTCGAACCGCAAATCAAGGCCTGGGCCGACCGCTTCGCCGAAAAACAGCACGCATTGTTTTTGGGCCGCGGTATCCACTATCCGATCGCACTCGAAGGCGCATTGAAGCTGAAAGAAATTTCCTACATCCACGCCGAAGCCTATCCCGCCGGCGAACTCAAACACGGCCCGCTCGCATTGGTCGATAGCCGCATGCCGGTCGTCGTCATCGCACCCAACGATTCGCTCCTGGAAAAAGTGAAATCGAACATGCAGGAAGTCCGCGCGCGCGGCGGTGAATTGTTTGTCTTCACCGATCTCGATTCCCACTTCACCGAATCCGAAGGCGTCCACATCATCCGCGCCCCGCGCAACTGCGGCATGCTTTCGCCCATCGTGCATACGATTCCCGTGCAGTTGCTCGCGTACCACGCGGCGTTGGTGAAGGGGACGGATGTGGACAAGCCAAGGAATTTGGCTAAGAGTGTGACGGTGGAGTGAGTAAAAAGAACGCCGTACCTAGGGGGTTAAACAGATCCTTTGACATGCTCAGAACCTGCCCCGGTATGTTTGAGGCCGGGGACGAAAGTGAAACTCTTTAAATCCGTTCGTTGAGAGCTTGTCGACCCACAGCAATATTGGACTTGATCAGAGCTTCCTTGGAAACACAAGAACACGCAACGCAAAACAATCCTCCGAAAGGAGAATATTTGAGCAACGCGAAAACCATCGACCCACTCGACAGAAAATTCATTCTCGAAACTCTGCAAGGCAAGGGGGTTCGTGGAGAGTATTTCGCAAAAATCGCCAAGGGTTCAAATGTCGTGAAATTGAATCCTGACTTCGCGAAAGTTTTTCCAACATCAGATACTGTAGATGCTGCACCCATCTCGGTGATTGAAGATTCCGAGCTCACAAAAACGCGAAGGTCGACGAAACGAAAAGCCGCATGAAAGACGCCGGATTGACTTTTGTGGTTGATTTATTGCGCAAGATACCGGGCGTGACTCGGGGCAGTAAAAGCGAAGATTGTCCCCCATTGTGCTTGCAACATGCGCGATCCAAATCAGGTGCCACTTCGTGCAGTATTTCTAGTCGCGCTGAATTTGCTTTACTAATAATAATTATCAATATTGAGAACTGCTGCGTATAATGGCTTCTAAGCCAAAGTCACTAGTGGTGAAGTGGAATAAGCTTCAGGCTGCGCGTTGGATCAAACAATGCATCAGAGATGGAAACGTTAGGTTTACCAGTCATTTTTTTGATGAGGCAAGGAAAGACTCGATTTCCACAGGCGACGCAACAGAATGCATATTGGAGGGACTTGCGGCAAATTGGGAGCCGGGCGAAGACCCCGCGACTTCGTTGCCTGACATGCGCATGCGATTTATGCTTGAGCGTAGAACAAAATCTCTCGCTGTAGTTGTCGCAGTTTCAGATCATGATCCAGATTGCATAGTCATAACTACTTGGAAATTGGTTCAAAAAAATGAACACAGGTGAACCCCTTCGTCTACCCTCTCTCCCGCTAAAGGAAGTCTATCTTGCGAATGGATTTGAGCGGCACGACGGTGCTTACGGCGCTACGATTAAGATTCAAGACCCGGTGGGATTGGTGCACGCAGTATTGACAGCGGTCGTACTCAAAGAGGGGCGTCTATCTGGCGAAGAGATTACATATCTGCGTGAGAAACTCGATCTATTGCAGTCCGCCTTAGCGACGCTACTTGGTGTGGAGAATCAGACCATCTCACTTTGGGAAAGAGGCAGCCATAGAATTCCACGCAGTTGCGATACGGTTCTACGCGGGTTGGTAACTGAGACAATCTTTGCCAAAAGAAAGAGCAAGTTTCAATTTCCGCTCGCGTTGCTGGCAGCGCTTTCAAAGCGTGAAGGTTCCGCACGGTATGTTGCCAGCATTACCGATGGCGCGTGGGTTGTTACGACATCGCTCAATTACGCCACATACGTGGCGGGATTGAGCTCCGTGACAACGCTGCTTGCGCAACCAGAGAGTGGCTCCCATGTGCTTTCTAATGCGCGAACTGCTGTAGCTATGCAAGAGGTAACCGTCAAGGCTCCACTTCGCGTCCGGACTTCTGGGGCTGAGACCAAGGCGAAGATTCGCATTTTGGAAGATTATCGGTCGGTCAAAAAGATGCGTTCTACCGCAAAGCTAGGAATTAGTTCAAAGGCAAAATCATATGGCAAAAAAATCTACGCCAATCAAATCGCCACAAGTTGAGCCGTTCATTGTTGCGTTGCTCGTCAACTACAAACTTATCGATGAACGCGCGCAAATGTTCGATAGCGGCATCAAACCGGGCGAAACTCTTAGCGTAAACGCACAGTCGACCTTTGGGGTTGAGGTTGGAATAGGCACAGGCGACGATAGGGAGCGCATGTTCATCGTGTTGACCGCTCAATTTTTCGTTTCGAGAGCCAACAAGGAAGCGATCCCTGTTGCCGAGGTTACGAGCAAGCACGTTTTTAATTACAAGATAACTAGAATAATCGGTGAAATTGGTGCGAACGCTATTCCAATGGCGGCAATTCACCCGTATACACAGATGGCCGCGATCGCCCTTATGGCCAGAGCGCGCGAGTTGTTCAATCGTATGGGCCTCGCTGGAATACCTCTAAAGGTTCCAGACAACTTTGGAGAAAGCGCACTTGCAGGGCGCGAAATATCCAAAAAGTAATAGAGCGCTTGGGCGCATGCCCGAGAACCGCGAGGATCAAGCCATGCCCTTGCCTTCTTGACTTTGAACAAAAAGGAACCGTGCTCAAATTTTTTTCCTGGCGCCCTCAATTTTGTTATTTGTTTAAGAGCGAAAAACGGGGTCAGGCATTCCCATTTGCCCCCGCCCCTTCAACAAACAGCTCCGCAATCCTCTCCGCCGGAATCACCTCCACCCCCTTCGCAAGCGGATAGCTCGATGCAACCGGTGCCACCACGAGTGCATGCTCCGCCTCAACGTCCTCCCGCGCCAACCAGAACCCCTTGCTCACGCTGGGTGCCGATGAAAGTTTTACCTCGAACACAAATCGGCGCGCGCCTTTCTCCACCACCAAGTCCAATTCCGCGCCTGCGGAGGTTCTGAAAAAAGAAATCTGCGCGCCACGAGGTGCCAGATTGGCGATTTGCTCAATGACAAATCCTTCCCACGAGGCACCGGCCAGCGGATGGCCCAGCACCGCGTCGCGCGTGCCAAGGCCGAGCAGCGCGTGCAGCAATCCGGAATCGCGGATGTAGGTGCGCGGCGCTTTTACCAGACGTTTTTTGAGATTGCCCGCGAACGGCTGCAGCACGCGCATCACACCCGCGCCCTCGAGGATGCCCAGATAGCGTTTCATCGTCATGCTGGACATGCCGAAGGCCTGCGCGAATTGTGCGGCATTCCAAATTTGCCCCTGATGGTGCGCAAGCATCGTCCAGAATCGCCGGAGATGCGGCGCGGGAACACCGATACCAAGCTGCGGCAGATCGCGCTCCAGAAACAGGCGAATAAAATCCTCGCGCCAGATCAATGAAGCCTCTCGTGTTTCGGCGAGGTAGCTAAAGGGAAAACCACCGCGCAGCCACAAGCGCGTGGTGTCTTCCGCCGAGCGGCTCACCTCGGAAATATCGAACGGCGCCAACTCATGCACGCTCGCCCGGCCCGCAAGACTTTCCGCGGACATGCCGATCAATTCCGGCGAGGCGGGCCCCAGCAGCAGGAAGCGTCCATTGCGTCGATCGTCATCGATGATTGACCGCAGAACAGCGAACAAATTGGGGACGCGCTGCACTTCATCCAGCACCACCAAGTGCCCGGCATGTGCCGCCAGAAAAAATTCCGGATCGGCGAGCCGCGCAAGATCGGACGGCCGCTCGCAATCCAGATACACGCTACCCGGCTGGCGGGAAGCAATCTCGCGCGCCAGCGTGGTCTTGCCCGTCTGACGTGGCCCCGTCAACACGACACAAGGATTCGCCGCCAGGGCTTTTTCAACGCGGGCAGAAATGCGCCGGAACGGCAGCGCGCTCGCAGGAAGGTTTGTTGGAAGTGGGGTCATCCTTGTAATTTAAACACTTCATGTTCGTTTTGCAAGGATCACTTGAATCGCGCGACGCCATGCCACCCCCGCGCTACCCCACACCGCCACAGCAAAAACACCCCACTCACGAGTGCTGGCGCACCTTCGCGCGGCAAAAGGCCTGAAACACCCCGCCAAATGGCGTTCTACATTCTTGCAATGGCATGTTTGGCAATCCCCGCACGCGCAGCGCAAACCTATTGCGTCAAAAGTCTTCGTGGTGAGGGTGGAATGAACATCTGCTGAAAGTAAACCGTATCGTTGCCACTCCCACGACCGACAATTTCCAGCGCTGCACCGATACCCTGTTCCGCAACGCCAATGTGGCGACCGATCGCAAGCGGAATGCCTACGAGTTGCAAAGACTGGCGGCTACTGGTGACCGGCACATTGAATTCCTTCCGCAGCAGTTCCTTGAAATTTGCCCCGGCAAGTTCTGCGAAGGGGCGTGACGCGAGACTCTTGAAACGTTCGCCGTCGAAGTAAAAGCGGCTGTAAATATTAAATTCGCCGTTTACGTCGAGAATCCGCTCAAGGCGCACCAGCACGGCGTGGCGACCGGGAAAATGCGCGCTCCATGTTCCAGCGTGCGGCCAGAGCCGGCGCGATAGCACGCGCGAGAAAACTGGCAATAGGGTCTCGCCGTCGTCGCCCAGAAACCGGCAAAGCGAAACGTCGTCGATGCGATGATGTGCGTACGCGACATAGCTGCCGCTGCCTTGCTGCCGCGTCACGACGCCCGCCTCTACCAACGCGCGCAGCGCCCGCTGCACGGTGCCGAGGCTGAACGGCGTTGCCGCGACCAGCGCGCTTTCGGTGGGCAAGCGCTCGCCCGCCTTCCAATGTTCCGCTTTGATGCTCGCGAGCAGTGCTTCGCGCAATTGCGCAAAGCGCGCGAGACCGCAGTCTTCGTACTTGGGGAGTGCGCGGCGCAGCGCGAGAAGGCTTGCGGTGGCGGAGGCGGGGTGGCGGGGCTTGGTTTTCATGCGGGCACGTTCTTCGACTTCCAATTCACCTTGAGCGCAACACTCGTCATTCGCGCGAATGAGCGCATTTACAGTCTCGCTCGTCTCGAGTCGGTACAAAGCTTGACAGAACAAAAACTTCAGGCGCAACATGTACTATATAGTAATTACAGGTAGCCACACATCGTACCCTTCGGCACTCCACACCATTCAAACCCATTTCATCCCGCGACTATTCGATGGCACTCGATTTCTCATTCTCACCCGAGCACGACGCGTGGCGCGCACACGTGCGCGAGTTCGCCGCGCGCGAGTTGCGACCCCACAGTCGCGCCTGGGACGAATCGGGGAAGCTTCCGCGCGACGCGATCCAGCGTATGGGCGACGCGGGAATTCTTGGTGTCATCGGACCGACGCATCTCGGCGGGCAGGCGTGCGACTACGTCAGTCTCGGTATCACCATCGAAGAACTCGCCGCCGCCGACGTGAGTTGCGCGCTTATCGCCTGGCAGCAGGCCACCCACAGCCATTTCTTTCCCGGCTGGGGTGACGACACGGTGCGCGCGGTACATGCGGGCCAATGCGTGATTGCGCTCGCCACCTCGGAAGAAAATGCCGGCTCCGATCTTTCCGCCATCGAAGCCAACGCCGTCATCGATGGTGTCGACTACCTGCTCAACGGCAAAAAAATTCACGTGAGCACCATGCCCGGCGCGGACATTCTCGCCGTGTCCGCACGGGTGCCGTCCACGGACGGTGGCAAGCCGAAGATGGTGCTGCTGCGTGTCCCCACCGATCTGCCGGGCGTTACCAGCGCGGTGATGGAACAAATGGGCGCGCGCGCGCACGCGCTGGGCGAAGTCGAGTTCAAGAACGTGCGCGTGCCGCTCACCGCAACCTTGGGCGAAGCCGGGCAGGGCAAGGCAATCATGAACGCACGCTTCAATGTGTCGCGTTGTTTGTCGCCGCTCGCGGCTCTGGGTGCCGCGCGAGCCGTGCTTGATGACACCATGCAATTCGCCAAAACGCGAATCGCGTTTGGGCGATCGATTGCCACCAACCAGTCGATCAGTTTTCCGCTGGTCGAGCATCACGCCAATATCGAGGCGGGCCGCCTGCTCGCCTACCGTGCGCTGGTCGCCAACGATCTCGGTCGCGACGCGACCACCGATTCCGCGATGGCCAAATGGTTCGGCATTTCCCATGGCATCGCTGCGATCCAGGATTGCCTGCAAATTTATGGTGCCAACGGCTACCTCAAGGATTACGCCGTCGAGCAGCGGCTGCGCGATGTGTATTCGTTTCTGTTCACCGGCGGCACACTCAACATCATGAAGCTGATTCTGGTGCGCCAACTGCTCGGCAACGAGTTTGCGGGCTTGCGCGCATGAGCGGCCCGCTCACTGGTTATCGCGTGCTGGAACTCGGTTCAACGGTGGCCGGCCCCTTCTGCGGCCGGCTGCTGGCGGACTTTGGTGCCGAAGTGATCAAGGTCGAGCCGCCCGAAGGCGACCCGGTGCGCACGATGGGTAAACACGTAAACGGAAAATCGTTGTATGCCGCGAGCATCCTGCGCAACAAGCAACTCATTGCACTCGATCTGCGCCGCCCCGAAGGGCGCGAAGTGGTCAAGCGTCTGGTGCCGAAATTCGATGTTGTCGTTGAAAATTTCCGGCCGGGCACGATGGAAAAATGGGGCATCGGCTACGAGCAATTGCACGCGATGCATCCGGGCCTGGTGATGGTGCGCATCAGCGGCTTTGGCCAAAGCGGCCCTTATCGTGATCGACCCGGGTACGGTTTCCTCGGCGACGCGGTCGGCGGCATGCTGCACATCAATGGCTTTCCGGATCGCCCGCCGGTGCGCGCGGCGGTGCCGGTGACCGATATGGTGACGGCACTCTATGGCGCGTTCGGTGCCGTCATGGCGCTGCTGTCGGCCAAGCAAACCGGCAAAGGTCAGGTGGTGGATGCGTCACTCTATGAGAGTTCATTCAGCCTGATGGAATCGCATGTGCCGGCCTTTGATCAATTGGGCCACATCGCCATGCGCGCCGGTTCACGCCTGCCTGGCAGCACACCGAACAATCTCTATCCGACGTCCGATGGTGGATACATCGCGATGGCGGCATCGAGTGACCCGGTGTTTCGCAGGCTTGCCGCCGTGATCGGCCGCCCCGAGTTGGGCGAAGACCCGCGCTTTGCCACGGCGCTGGCAAGAGTGGGAAATCAGGATTTGCTGGATCCGATTCTCAGCGAATGGACGCGCGGGTTTACGCTGGAAATACTTGAGCCGATGCTGCAAGGCAACGACGTACCGGCCTCGCGCGTGTTCACGATGGCCGATATTTTTCGCGACCCGCATTTCGCTGCGCGTGAGGCCATCGTGCGCGTTGCCGACGATGACCTTGGCAGTGTGGCGATGGTCGCACCGGCACCGAAACTCTCGGAAACACCGGGCGAGATCACGCACGCCGGTCGCGAAATCGGTGCCGATACCATTTCTGTTTTAGCTCGTCTGGCCTGCATGACGAAACCGGAAATAGATGGTCTCCTCGATGCGGGCATCGCATTCGATGCAACGCGAACGCCAGCACCACCTGAGGCCCCGCCCGCGCGTCGGGCCGACGTGGCGATCACCGATCCTGCCTGACACATCACATGAAGCCAAGCAACGTCCTGTTCATTTTTTCCGACGAGCACGACCCGCGCTATATGGGCTGTTCGGGGCATCCCTTCGTGAACACGCCGCACCTCGATCGACTCGCCGCGCGTGGCACGCGCTTCACGAATGCGTGGACACCCTGCCCTGTGTGTGTGCCCGCGCGCGCAAGCCTCGCCACCGGGCGCTATGTGCATGAGATTGGCTACTGGGATAACGCCATCGCCTACGATGGACGCGTACCGGGCTGGGGACATCGATTGCAAGCGGCCGGCATGCCGGTGGAAGCCATCGGCAAACTGCACTATCACGGCGAAAAAGAACCGACCGGTTTTGATCGGCAACACGAACCCCTGCATATCTTGAACGGCATCGGCCAGTTGTGGGGATCGGTGCGCGATCCCATGCCGGAAAAGGCGGGGCGTTCCGCACTTTACGACAAGATCGGGCCGGGGCTCTCAAATTACAATCGCTATGATCTGCAAATCGGTGATCTCGCCGGGGAATGGCTTGAAAATCGTGTGAAGAAACCCTCCCCCCAACCGTGGCTGCTGATGGTCGGATTCGTCGCGCCACATATGCCGTTGGTGGTTCCGCAGCAGTTCCTCGATCTCTATCCGCCCGAGCACATTGCGTTGCCAAAGCTGTTGCCGCGCGATGGCTACATTCGCCACCCGTGGATCGAGCGCATGGCAACGCACTGGGATCATGACGCGACGTTGGGAGACGATGATCGCCGGCGCCTCGCAATCAGTTGCTATTTCGGCCTCATCACTTTTCTCGATGAGCAAATTGGCCGCCTGCTCGGCGTGCTCAAACGCACCGGGCTGGACGCGACGACGCGCATCATTTATAGCAGCGACCACGGCGACAATCTCGGCACGCGGGGACTCTGGAACAAGGACGTGCTGTATCGCGAATCGACCGGCATTCCGCTCATCATGGCGGGCCCGGACATCCCGCAAGGCGTGTGCCAAACCAATGTCAATCTGGTGGATCTGTATCCGACGTTTCTCGATGCCATGGGTCTGCCACTGACTGAGGCCGAAGAGAAATTGCCGGGCCGTTCGCTATTCAAAATCGCCACCGCCCCCGACGATCCGACCCGCATCGGCTTCAGTGAATATCATGCGGTGGGGGCGGCAACCGGCGCGTTCATGCTCACGCGCGGACTCTATAAACTCCATTACTACGTCGGCTACCCGGCGGAACTGTTCGATCTCGAGGCGGATCCGGAGGAGACGCGAAATCTCGCCGATGATCCCGCACATCAAGCAATCCTGGCCGAACTTGAAACCGCATTGCGCGCGATGCTCGACCCCGAAGCCATCGATCGGCGCGCCAAGGACGACCAGAACGCGCTCATCGCGCGCCACGGTGGCCGCGAGGCCGCGCTCAATCTCGGCTATCCCGGCGAAACACCCGTCGCACAAAAATTTCACGCCACCTGAAAACGGCACCGGATTGATGTACTAACGTTGGCACCACACGTGCCTGGAAAGGAAAACCAAAATGAAGCAAATTTCTCGAGTCTTCGGCGTTGCGTTTTTTCTGGCCCTGTCGTCGCCGGTCATGTGGGCGCAACCAATATCATTTCCCTCCAAGCCCATCACCATCGTCG
>JANOKK010000030.1:0-5619 GCA_031419255.1 Betaproteobacteria bacterium | reverse complement strand
TTTGTAGGATGGGTGGAGCGCAGCGATACCCATCGCTGGACTTGCACAATTGATGGGTATCGCTGCGCTCCACCCATCCTACGACGTCTTCCAAATCTAAATGATGAAACGCATCCCCCTCATTTTTATCGCCTCTCTTTGCGCACAATCGGCGATCGCGCAAACTACCCTCCCCGCACCCATCGCTTCCGCGCCGCGTCATCAATGCGCGCGCCCGCAAATGCTCGATATGTCCAAGCGTGTTACCGAGAGTGAAATGGCGGCATTCGTGCGATCGTTGAACAAGTTCAAGGAATGCGCCGAAGCTTTCGCGCAATCTCAGCAAAAAGAATCCGAGCGCGTGCAAAAAGCTGCGCAAGCCACCGCAGAATCGCTGGTGGCGTCTGGCAATGCAGCCATCAAAGACTACAACGATTTTGTCGAAGAAGCCGGCAAAGTCATGGCCGCGAAGCCGGCGGTTTCGAAGTAGTCGGCCGAACCGGTTCCAAAAGGAACTGACGAAACGTCGCCGTCTCGGATGCCAGGCAAGAATTGAAACGTGTGGTGTGTCCGCGCAATTTCTGTTTCGATGTAAATCCGAGTTGCACATCCAATTTTCCTGACGCCACAGAGACATTGGCCCAGCCGATGACATGTTCGCGCCATAACAGCGGCAACGCGTAATAGCCGAGCTTGCGTTTCGCGGGCGGCGTATAGGCCTCGAATCGATATGCCCAGCCCCACAAATGTTCAAAGCGCGTTCGATCCCACACCACCGGGTCGAACGGCGCGAGGAAGCTCACGTTGTCATCGATCACATCGGGAAACATTTCGTCCGCCGGCCAAACATACGCGATGCCGTCAATCGACTCGCGCCGCAATTCCCCTGATTGAATCAGACCTTTATAGCGCCGAATGAAATCCGCGTCGGGCCGATAGCGGCCCATGCCGCGAATGAACGGCATGAGACTTTTCTCGGCCATCGGCGCGTACAGATTCACGATCAAGCGGATCAACCGATCCGCGCGCGCGGCCGACGTGTAACGTGTCGCATCGCGATCTACATCCACCAGTGAGTAGACTTTGATCCCCGCATCGCGCCGACACACGTGCAGTTTGCCCTGCTTGTGCAGGCATTCCAGCATCATGGTCGCAGCCGACGAACTGCCGCCCCAACCATTCACGCGCGCACCGTCACCGATGGCGGATTCGATTTCGCGCGGATGCGCGGCAGGGTTTGCCGCGAGGTAGCGCAATACATTTTTTCGCAATGTGGCGTGCGATTGCATGAACGCGATGGCGTGCGCAGATAATTTTCTGGGATGCAACAACGCGCGCGTCTCGCGATGGAAAAAACCGTAGTTGTAGATCGTGTCTTCGATCAGCGGCAATTTTGGGTAGTGCCGCTCCAGATCATCCACCCGGTAGTCTTTCACGCGGTGCCGCAGGATTAAATCCTGCGCGCGCGCCGGGGCGCGGATCGGGTCAGCCTGCACATACCCAAGCGTGCGGACGGCGGACACGAGATCGGTCGGCGGAAACAATGAACGCGCGATGGCATAGCGCCGCAATTCGTCGAGCGTCATTTCGACTTCGGGTCTTGTATCAAAGGTGTTGCGGTGACCGCCGTGCCGATGCCGATGACGCCACTCTCAACCACCCGCGCCGTGATGCCACCGTGTCCACGCATGGCGTTGTAGCCACCGATGCCGAGCACCGCTTCCATCATCGAACACGGCCGGCATTCGCCGGTCCATTCCAGCAACGCGTCGCCGATGCGAAATTGATGCCCCTTGAGTGAGGCGAGATTGATCCCGGAGACAACGATGTTGCGCCGCGTTAGTGCGGGATTGATCGCTGCGCGCCAAAGCAACGCACCCACCGCCGCGAGATGCTCGGCCTGAATCAG
Organism: Betaproteobacteria bacterium; assembly: GCA_031419255.1. Classification (GTDB taxonomy): domain Bacteria; phylum Pseudomonadota; class Gammaproteobacteria; order Burkholderiales; family Usitatibacteraceae; genus UKL13-2. The sequence goes on along the minus strand of JANOKK010000030.1, from coordinate 3,731 downwards.
CGTGACTTGCCGACTATTGCCGGGCCGCGATTTCTCGGCCGTGCGGTCACCTTTGAGTCCGCGTCCGGTAATCGCCTCCACTTGCGACAACTCACACATCGGCTCGCGTGGCGCGGGCCGCACACCGATCCAGACCACGCTTCCCGAATGCGGAAACGCCGTCATCAGCGCGCGCAAACCTTCCGGAATCATCACCGCTTTCGCCATGTGAATAACGCCTACTGCACGACACTTTTGTCCTGGCCGAACATGAATTTCCGCGTCTCGGCGTCGATCATTGTTGGCGGCGCATCGGGGCGCACTTCCTTCCCGCGAGCATACGCACGCACGGTCGCAGGCCGCGCTTTGATGACCGCGTGCCAGCGCGCGAGGTGCGGGAAATCATCCATATTCTGCCCTTGCCGCTGCGGAACGATCCACGGGTACGCCGCCATATCGGCAATCGTGTATTGGCGACCGACAATAAATTTTCGCGCGGCGAGACGTTTGTTCAGTACCGCATACAAGCGCGACGTTTCCTTCACGTAACGCTCAATGGCATACGACAATTTTTCCGGCGCGTAATGATTGAAATGATGGTTCTGCCCCAGCATCGGCCCGAGCCCGCCCATCTGCCACATCAGCCATTCGAGCGTTTCAACCTGACCGCGCAAATCCTTCGGAATGAATTTCCCGGTCTTGCCGGCGAGGTACAACAGGATCGCGCCCGACTCGAATACGCTGATCTGTCTATTGCCGCCGACCGGATCGTGATCGATGATCGCCGGCATGCGATTGTTCGGTGCGATTTTCAGGAAATCCGGCTTGAACTGATCGCCTCGGCCAATGTTCACGCCGATCAGCTTGTAGGGAAGTTTTGTTTCTTCCAGGAACATCGTGATTTTGTGGCCGTTGGGGGTGGGCCAATAGTGGAGATCGATCATGTTTTTCCTGTCATTGCTGGGTGAATCAAGAATGTAGGGGCGTGCCTGCAATGTAAGCCCCGTTCGCCCTGAGGTATCGAAGGGCATGGATGCATCCGGCCCTTTGATACCTCAGGGCGAACGGTGAAACGTTATTTGCCGGAATTAGTTTGGGCTTGTGCTAAACCTATTATTTCCCAAACGCTCCCACACCCGCCCGCTTGTATTGATCCGGCCACTCCATGTTAACGCCCAATGCCATCGCCGCGTGGCGCGGCCAATACGGATCGCGCAACAACGCGCGCGCAAGGAACACGCAATCGGCGTCGCCATCGGCAATGATTTGCTCGGCTTGCACCGCTTCGGTGATGAGCCCGACGGCGCCGGTGGGCATGTCTGCTCCTGCACGGATCGCGCGTGCGAACGGCACTTGATAGCCGGGGCGGATGGTCATCTTCGCGTCGTGCGCGTTGCCGCCGGAGGAGACGTCGATCAAATCGATGCCGAGCGCTTTCGCGCGCGTGCAGAACTCGATCGACTGCGCGACATCCCAGCCGCCCTCTTTCCAATCGCTCGCCGAAATTCGCAGAAACACCGGCAAGTGCGGCGGCCACACGTCACGCACCGCCGCACACACTTGCAACGGAAAACGCATGCGATTTTCCAGCGAGCCGCCGTATTCATCACGACGCAAGTTCGACAGCGGCGAAAGAAACTCATGCAACAAGTAGCCGTGTGCGCCGTGAATTTCCGGTACCTCGAATCCCGCCGCCAGCGATCGCTTCGCGGCCACGGCGAATGCCTCGACGGTCGCGATAATTTCGGCAATGCTCATTTCATGAGGCACGGGGTAGGTGTCAGCAAACGCCGAATTGCTTGGCCCCAACACGCTCCAGCCGCCATTGTTCGTCTCCACCCTGCCATGACCCCGCCACGGCGCGTAAGTTGAGGCCTTGCGGCCCGCATGCGCAAGCTGGATGCCGGGCACCGCGCCCTGTGCTTTGATGAATGCCGCAATCGGTGCCCAGGCGTGCATTTGCGCGTCGTTCCAAATGCCAGCATCCTCTGGCGAAATTCGTCCGTCAGGTGTCACGGCAGCGGCCTCGGTGAACACCAGCGCCGCACCGCCAACCGCGCGCGAACCCAGATGCACAAGATGCCAATCGGTTGGCGTGCCGTCCTCACAACTGTATTGACACATGGGGGAAACGAAGACGCGATTCTTGAACGTCAATTGGCGAAGCGAAAGCGGGGAAAAAAGTTGGGACATGGGGATGGTCGGAAAGAGTGATGATCAGTCGTGGATTGTAGGCCGGCAATTACGCGACAATAACGCATCGCATCGAAAAACCATCATGACCTCGAACTTCAAATCACTCATCGTTCAGGCTGGCCCGCGCGCACTCAAGCATTTGCGCGAATACGGCCTGCGCCCGCAGGATATCGACATCGTGCCGGGTGCAGCGGGCGGGCCGAAGGGCCTGGGGCTCGCGCGGCTGGATGAACATATTTTTGCCGACTGGCTGCCATCGGGATTCGATCAGCGCGCCGCGCCGGTCGATTTGATCGGCTCCTCCATCGGCGCATGGCGCTTCGCCGCCGTTTGTCGGGGCCGCACGGCTGCAGAGATCCGCGCGACCCTGCGTGCCTTCGCAAAAGCCTATAGCGAGCAAAAATATCCGCGCCGGGTCGATGCCGATTTCATCACCGCGTATGCGCGCGATTTGATCGACAGCTTGTTCAAGGGACATGAATTCACATTGCTCACGCATCCCAATTACCGGCTGAATGTGTTGGTGGTGCGCGGCAAGGGCATCTTGGGCGTTGAGTCGCGCGGTCGATCGCATGCGGGGTTTGCGTTAGCGGCACTCGCAAACATGGCCGGGCGATCCCATCTGCGACATTTTCTCGATCGCACCTGGTTTCACGCCGGCCTGGCTTCGGCGGCAAATTTTCGCGATGGCTGGGACAAATTCCATACCCACCACGTACCTTTGTCGGCGGACAATTTCGGCGACGCGTTGATCGCGTCGGGCTCGATCCCGCTGGTATTGAAAGGCGTGAAACACATCGCCGGTGCACCGGCCGGAACCTACTGGGATGGCGGCATCATCGACTATCACTTGCACTTGCCGTTCCCGCGTACCAAGGGGTTGGTGCTGTATCCGCACTTCACCGATCGCATTATTCCCGGCTGGCTGGACAAGGCGTTGCCGTGGCGGCGTGCGCGCGGCGCGTGGCTGGACAATGTGATTCTGGTATCGCCATCACGCGAATATCTCGATCGATTGCCGATGAAGAAATTGCCGGATCGAAATGATTTCAAACGCTACGTCGATGACTACGACGCGCGGCTCAAATATTGGCGATTTGCGATGGATGAGAGTGAGCGGCTGGCGGAGGAGTTTCAGAGATTGTGCAAATCGGAGGCGCTAATTTCACGGATACAGCCATTTTCATGAGCCCGAATAATTGGCAACAACTCTAGCACCAGAGCGCGTTTCCAAGTGTTTTGCCGTGAAGAACCGCGCCAGTTATAGAGTATGCGCCTATTATAGGGCGGACTTGTCCGCCAATCACCGCGCACGACGGCGGACAGGTCCGCCCTACAAATGCTGTATTCGCGCAACGGTCGATTAATTTTCCGTGGTCACGATTCGATTGGCGCGTGACGATTTACTTGACGATGCCGAGTTTTTTTCCAATTGTCACCAGCAACGCGAAAAATCCTACGCTGATGGCCATCGCGACCAACGCGGTGGCCAGCGCCATCGGAATACCTTGCAGACCCAATGCCGACATTGCGAGCCACGCCAGCCACGCGGCCGG
>JANOKK010000029.1:0-9202 GCA_031419255.1 Betaproteobacteria bacterium | reverse complement strand
GTCAGGTCTTTGCGAATCAATGCGAGGAAGGCGTTCATACAATTCCTTTGTGGTTTCGTCGCGCGTACTTTGCGCGTCGCACTTCTCACCTTCTCTTTGGGGAGAAGGCCGGGATGAGGGGAAGAGCCGTCGTTCTTTTGTCTGAATAGACCGGCTCAGGCATCCCGAAGTTGGCGACCGGTCAGGGTCAGAAATAGCGTTTCAAGATTGGCTCGCCCGGAGCTGATGCGGCAGATGGAATGTCCATGCGCGGCGAGCCATGCCAGAACGGTGGACGCAGACGTCGTCAAGGAATCGACGCCAACCGTCAATCGGCCATTTTCCTGCGCGGCGGTTTTCACGCCCGGTTCGCGCAACAGTGCGTCGGTATTCACGACTGTGTCTGCGCCCGATGCCAACTCAATGTCGAGTGTCGCCGATACGGGTAATTGGCGATACAGACCCGCCAGCGTATCGTCGGCAATCACCTTGCCGTGATCGATGATGACAATTCGATCACACAATCGCTCGGCCTCTTCCATGTAATGCGTGGTGTAGACGATCGCTTTGCCGCGCGCTTTCAATGTTTCCAGATTGTCGAAAATCGCGTTGCGGCTTTGCGGGTCAATGCCAACCGTGGGTTCGTCGAGCAGCAGAATATCCGGGTCATGCACCAGCGCGCAGGCGATGTTGAGTCGGCGCTTCATGCCGCCGGAAAATGTCGAGGGTTTGTCGTGGGCGCGGTCGGCAAGGCCCACCAACTCAAGCGCCGCGATTGAGCGCTCGCGAAGTTGCTTGCCGTGCAAGCCATACAGCGCGCCGAAAATGTCCAGATTCCCCATCGCCGGCAACTCTTCGTAGAGGGCAATATCCTGCGGCACCAGGCCAATTTTTCGTTTTACCACGCTGTCATCGCCGCCGATCAATTGGCCGGCGAGACGCACCTCACCGTGATCCGGCGTGGTGAGGCCGCATAGCATCGAAACCATCGTGGACTTGCCGGCTCCATTGGGGCCCAGCAGACCAACGATCTGGCCCGCCTCCACCGACAGCGAAACGCCTGAAACGACTTGGCGCGTCGCGTAGGATTTTTGAAGTTCGTGCGCATGAAGCATGGGTTTTTCCTCAGGTTTGCGTTGAGTCGAACGGCGTCCTTATCTCACTGTCTGACTCGTGCGGGCATCTTAATCGTCGCATCGCTCAACATGGCAACAATCGCGACGAAATCGCCATGGCGAGATGCGATTGGCATCAGGGAAGCGCCGATTGCTGCCATCGCGCTACTGGTTTAGCATGTACGAATCGGGCCAATTGCAGTGCCCGGCGGCGCATGCGCAGCACTTACCAATGCCATGCCCCAGACGGTGTCCCGTCCAACACTGCGCCACGCTTGGGGTTCGACCATGGACACCGTGTTGTTTTTCTTTTCCGCCGCAATGCGGCGATTCGCAACGCTATTCTTCAACTTACGCAACGTATCGCGTGCTGCGCGATGCGGCGTTACATCATGAACGCCTCCATTCAGCTGGCCGTTGCCGGATCCGCCAGCGTCAATCGTGTGCTCATTGCCAAAGGTGTGCGCGCGTTTGCGGACGGCTTCGTCAGTTTGCTGCTGCCGCTTTATCTGATCGAATTGGGGCTGACGCCGCTGCAAGTAGGCATCATCGCCACCGCAACGTTGCTCGGTTCGGGCGTGTTGACGTTGCTGGTGGGGTTACACGCTTATCGATACCGCTATCGCAGCCTGTTGTTGACGGCAACACTATTGATGGTCTCAACCGGTCTGGGCTTTGCCACGGTCAGCGATTTCTGGCCACTGCTGGTGATCGCCATCGTCGGCACGCTCAATCCGTCCAGCGGTGATGTGAGCGTGTTTCTGCCACTCGAACATTCGGTGCTGTCGCGCGTGGTGCCGGATCGCGACCGCACGGCGGTGTTTGCACGCTATAGCCTGGCCGGCTCGCTGATGGCGGCGGTTGGCTCACTCGCGGTCGCATTTCCCGGCGTGTTGCAAACGCATTTCACGCTCTCGGGTAAGGCGGCCATGCAGGCCATGTTTGTGTTGTATGCCGTGCTGGGCGCATTGACGGCGCTCGCCTATCGCGGCCTGCCGCCGGCAATGGAATCCGATACACGAGTGCCTGCCGCGCCATTGGGGAAATCAAAGAAAACCGTCTACCTGCTGGCGGCGCTGTTCAGCCTCGATGCGTTCGGCGGCGGCTTCGTGGTGCAATCGATGCTCGCGTTGTGGCTGTTCCAAAAATTCGAGTTGTCGATTGCCACGGCGGGGCAGATTTTTTTCTGGACTGGCTTGTTGACGGCGGGGTCATACTTGGTGGCAGTGCGCATCGCAAATCGATTTGGATTAGTCAACACGATGGTGTTCACGCATTTGCCCGCGAACCTCTGCCTGACCGCCATTCCATTTGTGCCGGATCTGGCCACCGTGATCGCGCTGTTGTTTATTCGCGCGGCACTCTCGCAAATGGATGTGCCGACGCGAAGCTCGTATGTGATGGCGATTGTCACGCCGGACGAGCGCGCCGCAGCGGCGAGCATCACTTCGGTGCCGCGTAGCCTTGCTTCTGCAGTTGGGCCGGCGATGGCGGGCTACCTGCTGGGAATTTCCACGTTTGGCTGGCCGCTGGTGGTCGCGGGGGCGGTGAAAATTATTTACGATTTATTATTGCTGGCGATGTTCAGTAACGTGAAACCGCCGGAGGAGCGGTGAAACGCGTCAGCTTGAAGCGGTCAACTGAGGTTTCCAGGTTCAATAGCGCACTACTTCGCCACCGACGCCGAATGCAATCCGATGACGCCGATCACGATCAATCCCAGCGAAACCATCTTTACCGTCGTCGCCGGTTCCTTGAAATAAAAAATTCCGATCGCCGCGGTCAGCGCGGTGCCGATGCCGGACCAAATCGCGTAGGCCACGCTGAGCTCGATCGTCTTGATCGCCACCGTATTGAGCGCGAACGCACAGCCGTAGAACGCGAAGATCAGAATACTCGGCGTGAGTTCGGTGAACCCGCGCGAGAGCTTCATGCACGTGGTCCCGGCGACCTCGAATAGAATCGCGCCGCCGAGAAAATACCACGCCGTATGCATCGATTATTTTGCGGCCGGTGTCGCGGGTGCAGCCGAAGGCGAGTGCGCGATGACAATCATTTCGATGAAACGTGCCGGCGAAATAAATGCCTTGCCCCATTTTTCGTCGTACTCGGCGCTTGGATTGGCGGCGAGAATATCGGCGAGCTTCTTGCCGTCTTTCAACATCGCCTTGATGCGGCCATTCACCGTCGCCAAGGTGGTGGCTATCGACTTGGCGAAACGAGGATGCAATGAAATCATGACGTGCTCCGTAATGTGACGTGCCCACATTATCTTCGATTGCGGGCAATTTCGCGCGACCCGCACGGCAGACGCATCAGCGTCCGGGTTTACCGCGTCGCCGGGCAGAACGCTCGTATTCCATCCGCACGATCAGCTTTTCCGATTCGGTTTCCGCCGCGCGATAGAGCATCGGGTAGGTGCCTTTCAGATGCGTCCATTCGCGGTGCAGAAAATGGCTGCGCAATTGTTCGAGACCCGGCAAATCGTGTTGTGCGCGCAATTCCACAATCTGGCCGTCGAGAATTTCGCGCAGGCGCAATTCGGCCGCCGCCTCAAGTTGATAAAGGGCGCGGATCTGCAAGGTATAGGGCCGCAGGCGCTCGCTCAAGGTTACTTGTTTCAACTGCATGACATCCTTCATTCGCGTGTTCTGGCGGATTTTGGTCATGCGTTGCAGACAATCGGCTTCCACGGCCTGAGTTTCAATGGCCAGCGCGGCAGTCGAATCTTTAATGCGGTTTTTGCGACGGTTAGGGACAGGGACGGTGGTCATTCGCTATTAGAACATTACGGTCAACAAGAATTACAACTCGCGTTACGTGAAATTCGTTGACAAAACATGTAGGACAAAAGTTCCGGAATCAAGATCAGGACGTAAAATTACGCACTCTTGCGGAACGCGCACGCGGAACCAGTATTAAGGAAAATCAAACATGGCACAATCTCCCGCATTACCGCCCATCTTCACCGCGCTCGAACTCTCGGTCGAAAACAAGATCGCGCGCGTGCAGCTTAACCGGCCCGCTAAAGCGAATGCGATGAGCCGCGAAGTGTGGGAGGAACTCGCTACCGCGTTTGCCTGGATCGACGCATTGCCCGAGGCGCGCGTGGCGATACTGAGTGGAGCAGGCGGGCATTTTACCTCGGGCATTGATCTTGCCATGCTGGCCGGTGTCGCAGACGAAGTCGATGACGACTGCGAGGCGCGCAAGCGTGAGAATCTGCGTCGCGTGATTCTCAAATTACAAAATACATTGACCGCGCTGGAACGTTGCCGCACGCCGGTAATTGCCGCGATTCACGGTGCTTGCATCGGCGGCGGCATCGATCTGATTTGCTGCGCGGACATGCGTTATTGCTCGGCCGATGCGCAATTCTCGATCAAGGAAATCGACATGGGCATGACGGCCGATGTCGGCACGCTACAACGGTTGCCGAAATTGATCGGCGACGGCATGACCCGCGAACTCGCCTATACCGGTCGCATGTTTGGTGCGGAAGAAGCGAAAGAGTTTGGTCTCGTTAATCGCGTGTTTGATTCAAGAGACGCGCTGATGGAAGGCGTGGAAAAAATCGCCGCCGAGATCGCGGCAAAATCGCCTCTCGCAATCCGCGGCACCAAGGAAATGTTGAATTACGCGCGCGATCACACGATAGCGGATGGCTTGAATTACATCGCGACCTGGAACGCGGCGATGTTGATGTCGGCCGATATGCAAGAGGCGATGATGGCGTCGATGCAGAAAAAGACGCCGAAATTTCGGGATTGACGTCAGCTATTGTCCATAGCGAAAATAGTTGAAACATTAGCACTGGTGGGAAACTCCGGACGAAAAACGCCGAGACGCCGCGCCAGTATTGGAGTTTCATGTTGCGATTGTTGGTGGTTGCAGTTTGCCCTTCGAACGGTCGCCAAGACGAGTTTCGCACCGGACTGATGTGAACATGGACAAATCCGTCGATGCTGCCAATGCATGATGACATGCGTTTGATCGCAACCGCGCGCCTCCATTTGCATCCGCAGGATGCTGGCCATGCCGACGAAATGTTCGCCGTCCTTTCTGATCCGGCGATCTACGAATTCGAAAACGCGCCGCCTGAATCCATCGAATGGCTGCGCGCACGATTCGCGAGACTTGAATCGCGTCGCTCTGCGGATGGCATGGAACATTGGTTGAACTGGGTGATTGCATTGCGCGATGGCGCGTTGATTGGCTTTGTGCAGGCAACAATACATCGCGATGGACATGCCGCCATTGCGTATGTCCTCGCCAGCCGCCATTGGGGCCAAGGCGTTGCGAGCGAGGCGACGTTGGCGATGATTGGTGAATTGATCTATCGATACCGCGTGCGCGAACTCACCGCGGTATTGAAACGCGCGAACCACCGCTCGCAGAAAATGCTTTTAGGACTCGGATTTGTGGAGGCTGACGTGCTACGCGCAACGCTTGCCGCCATCGACGCCGACGAAATTTTCATGACGCGCGCGGCAACAGTCGAATAACGCTGCGTCAGCGCAGAAATTCCAGTGCCGCGCGCGCCACTTCGTCGGCGGCTTCCACCTGCGGATAGTGGCCGACGTCTTTGAGTTCGACCACATCCGCGTTCTTGATCAATTCTCGATAGCGCGCCACCATATGCGCACCGGAAATCGGATCGAGAAGACCATTGATCAAACGCAGCGGCACACGGCTTTCCTGCAGCGCACCCACCCAGCGTGCGCGATGGACGCGTCGCTCGGCCATGTAGCCGATCAGTTTCGGCAGCACCTTCGCGCCGTGTGCGCGAGACATCAGGTGCCACATGCCGTCGAGCTCGCCATTGGTTGGCGGTCGCGTGCAGATTTTGCGCATGTTCGCGGCGAATTTTTGGCGCGTACCGAGGCGCGCCACGACCTGCCCCAGCGGGCCGGCCAGCAGACGTTGAATCAACAATGGCTGATGCGTTTCGGGAAACAACCCGCCGTTGAGGAGCGCGACCTTTGTCAATCGCTGACGTGCGCTGCCTTCGTTGTGGCGCGCGAGCAACTCTTGTGCGACGGTGTCGCCGAAATCGTGCGCGAGAATCGCGAATTCGCGCACCTTGCGTGCGGCGAGAAAATCTTCGATCAGATCCGCCTGCGCGCGCACCGAATAGGCGAAATCGCGCGGCTTGGCCGACAGGCCGTAGCCGATCATATCCAGCGTATGGCATTGAAAGTGCGGCGTCAGCGCCGGCCATACGCGGGCCCAATCCCAGGAGGCGGTGGGAAAGCCGTGAATCATCAATAGCGCACCACCCGGCCCATCGCCTTCGCTGCGCGTGAACACTGGGCCGGCGGCATGGTGCAGCCACTCGCCGCGACCACGCCAGTGATCCAGGCTGACCGGAATCGGGATCAACGCGAATGCTTCGCGCGATACATGGCCCGATCAGCGCTTGCCATCAATTGATCGGCGTCCCTGCCGTCGAACGGATAACGACTGATGCCGATACTGGCACCGGTATCGATGCTATGTTCGCCGAGTGTGAAGCCTTGCGCAAAACTGTCTGTGATACGCTTGGAAATAATCTCCGGCGTATCGGCATCAAGCTCGGACTCCAACAGCACCACGAATTCATCGCCGCCGATGCGCGCGACCGTATCGGCGTCGCGCGTGCAGTATTTCAGGCGAATCGCGACCTGCCGCAATAGTTCATCGCCGGCGGCATGGCCATGCGTGTCGTTGACCGTCTTGAACTTATCGAGATCGATGAACAGCAGTGCCAGATGGGCGCCACTGCGGGCCGCGCGTACCAGCGCGTGATCCAGACGCGCGATCAATGACTGGCGATTGTGCAATCCTGTGAGTGCATCGTGTACCGCTGAATAGCGCAACTGCTCTTCCGCTTCCACGCGCAATGTCACGTCTTGCGCGAGCGACAAAATGCCACGGGTCTTGCCGGTGCCATCGGTGAATGCGGAATTGAACCATTCACAAAAAATAAAGCGGCCGCTTTTGGTCTGATTGCGGCTGACCATGCGGTTGTGCTGCACTCGCCCGTCGACCAAATCCTTTGTGGACGCGCGCACGGTGGGAAGCCAATCGGGGTGCACGAGATCGAGTTGTCTGGCGAGCTGGCCCACGACTTCGACGGACTTCCAGCCGAATATAGCTTCCGCCTGGCCGGACCAGCGCCGCACTTCCAGCGTGTCGCTCCACTCGATCACGGCCAGCGGCGAATTTTCCATGTAGATCGCCTGCACCTGCAGCGCCGCGTCGAGCGCATCGCGCGTGCGCTTCAGATCATCGACGACTTGCGCAGTGGCGAAGACACCGTTGATGCGGCCCGACAGATCGCGGTGAGCATGCATGTTTACCGAAATCCATTCAGCGGAGCCATCGGGCTTTTTCAATTCGCGCTCATAGCGGACGAATTCGCCGGCATAGGCGCGGTGCAGCATCGGCCGGAATGCGGTGTAGGCCTCAATGCCATACAAATCGATCAGGCTGCGGCCAAGAACCTTACCCAGCCTGAGATTGAACCAGCGGGCGTAAGGCAGGTTGACGTAGCGAATGCGTTCATCGGTATCGAAAAAGGCGATCATCGAGCCGGTCGATGTTCCTATCGCCGCCAAAAAAGTTTCGGCCGAGTCGAAACACGGCGGAAATAGCTCGCCGTTGCTTTCGGTCATTGAGTGTTCATTTTCCGGCATGCCGACGCCTCCCCTTGTGGCTATCTTGAACCAGCCCGGTGCCATTACGCCGGGTGACGCGTGCGGATTCGGCGATTGCAATCAGGCCGTCGCGAGGCCTTTTTTCTTCAGCATCGGCGCAACCGTCGGCGCACGACCGCGAAATGCGCGGTAGGCATCCTCTGGATCGCGCGTGTTGCCGGCCGAATAAATGTGCGTCAACAACCGATCCGCCGTGGCGCGATCGAATGGGTCGCCTGCTTCCTCAAACGCGTCGAAACCATCCGCATCCAGCACTTCTGCCCAGAGATAAACATAGTACTGCGAAGAATAGCTGGATCCCGCGAACAAGTGTCCGAAATGGGGCAAGCGGTGGCGCATGACGATATTCTCCGGCATGCCGATGCGTTGCAATTCCGCCGCCTCGAACGCGCCAACATCAAGACCCTCGACATCGGTCAACGAATGCAACGCAAGATCGACCAGCGCAGACGCCGTGTACTCGACCGAGTCGATGCCTTGATTGAATCGCCGTGCCGCTTTCAGTCGCGCGATCAATTCATCGGGAATCGCTTCGTTGGTTTGATAGTGGCGCGCATGGCGTTTCAATACGATCGGTTCGGAGAGCCAATGCTCGAAAATCTGCGAAGGCAGTTCGACAAAATCACGCAGCACCTGCGTGCCGGAAAGGCGCTCGTATCGCACGTTCGATAGCAACCCATGCAGGCCATGGCCGAATTCGTGAAACAGCGTGCGCGCATCATCGAAGCTCAACAGCGTCGGCGCATTCGGGGCACCCTTGGCGAAATTATTGTTGTTGGCGACGATGGGTTTGATGTCGCCGTCGATCTTGCTCTGCAAGCGGAAATGGCTCATCCAGGCACCACCGCGTTTGGTGGCGCGCGCGAAATTGTCGTGCAGGAAAACGCCGACCCGCGCGCCGTTGGCATTGTTGACTTCGTACACTTTCACGTCCGGGTGATAGCCTTTAACTTCGGGTCTTGGGATGAAGGTCAGCCCGAACAAACGCTGCGCGCAATCGAACACCGCCTCGACCATGCGATCAAGAGAGAAATACGGTTTCACCATTGCGTCGTCAAGATCGTAGCGGGCGTGCCGGACTTTTTCGGCGTAATAGCGCCAGTCCCATGGCTCGATGTTGAATTTGCCATGCGCGGTATTTTCAATATCTGCCAGCGCCTGTAGTGCGGCGCGCTCTTCCTCCGCACGCGCCTTGGCCGGCACCCAGACTTGTTGCAGCAAATCGGCGACAGCCTCCTTGTTTTTTGCCATCGTATCGACCAGTGCGTAATCCGAATAGCACGCGTAGCCATGTAGAGTGGCCTGCTCAAGTCGCAGCGCCATGATCTCGCGTATCACTGGCGCGTTGTTGTATTTTCCCTCTGCGGAAATGACGCCTTCGCCGCGCGCAATCCACGCCTTGAACGCCCG
>JANOKK010000028.1:0-1190 GCA_031419255.1 Betaproteobacteria bacterium | reverse complement strand
AAATTGACGATTACACCGTTGAATTCACCACCCCCGTGCCGAACCCGGTGATGCTCGATACGCTAAGCAACATCATGATCATGAGCAAAGCGTGGTGCGAGAAAAATGGCGTGGTCAAGCCGCTCGATTACATCAAAAAGGAAGAGTCGTTCGCCACCCGCAACGCGATGGGCACCGGGCCTTTCAAGCTGGTGATCTGGGAACAAGGCATCAAAATCGCCCACAAGAAAAATCCGGATTGGTGGGGCATCAAGGCCGGGCAATTCACGGGAAATGTCGAGACCATCGACTATCGCCCGATCTCGAACGCCGCCACGCGCATGGCGGCACTCAAATCCGGCGAGATCGATTTCGTGCTCGATCCGTCGGTGCAAGATGTGCTGCGCTTGCGCAACGACGTTGATGTGAAAATTTGGGAAGGTCAGGAGCAGCGTCTGATCTATATCGGCACGGATCAGGCGCGCGACGAATTGCTCTATTCGGACGTGAAGGGCAAGAACCCGTTCAAGGACAAACGCGTGCGCCTGGCGCTGTATCAGGCGATCGACATCGAGGCGCTGAAGTCTTCCGTGATGCGCGGCCTGTCGATCCCCACCGCGATCGCACTGGCGGCCGGCCCGGCGGCGGGTGTGCCCATCGAACAAGATCGGCGTCATCCATTCGATATCGCAAAGGCGAAAAAACTATTGGCCGAGGCGGGCTACTCCAAAGGCTTCTCATTCACGTTGCATTGCCCGAACGATCGCTATGTGAACGACGAGAAAATCTGTGTCGCCGTCGCGGGTATGTGGGCCAAGGTTGGCCTTGATGTGCGCGTCGAGACGATGACCAAAGCAAATTTTTTTCCCAAAGTGCAAAAGCGCGACACCAGCGTTTTTCTCGCCGGATGGGGCGGCAACTCGACCGATGCTATTTTCACCTTGAAGCCAATTGTCCATAGTCGTGACGGCAAAGGAGCGGGTGACTCAAACTATGGCGACGCGAAAATTCCCGAGCTTGATGCGTTGATCGACAAGCTCGAAGGAGAAATGAATTTGACCGAACGTCAGGCAATGATCAACCGCACCGTAAAAATTATGCACGACGAAGTGCATTTGATTCCACTGCATCGTCAGATGATCCCGTGGGCGTCGCGCGAGAATGTGACGGTCGTGCATCGAGCGAATAATGTGCTTGATTTGCATTGGGTG
>JANOKK010000027.1:0-2190 GCA_031419255.1 Betaproteobacteria bacterium | reverse complement strand
GTAATGACAATGATGCGGCGCTCGATCACGAGCGGATCCGCATTGCACGACGGTGCATTGGCGCGCAAATAGAGTGGTTGACCAATGTAGCCCCATACCGTTGGTCGATTGAAACCTGGATCGATGAAGCCGGTAATCTCATCGGTTATGTCGCCGATTGATCCACTGGCAATGGTGGTGGTGTCAGTCGCGACCAGCGAGCCGCTCATGCTGGCGACAACGCGAATCCGCGTCACGTTGCTGGCACCGTTCGCAGCATTGGAGGGGGCAACGACACGATTCACAAACACAATACGTGCTCCGGGCGGAACCGTGATGGTTGTCGCATTGGTGATCACTGCATCTGCACTATCCAGAATACCGACAATTGATTGACCGCCGGCAATTGGGTTGTCCAGAAACACCTGCGCCGTCCAGCCAGCCGAACTATTGTTCAGAAAATCAGCGGGTATCGTAATCGTTTCGGTGCAATTGCCGATGTTGGTCAGGATGTGCGTGTAAACGATCATGCCACCCGCTGCGATTCGTCCGGAGTTGTTCGGCTCCAACACTACACGGCAGAACCTTCCAATCGTGGTAATTACGTCTACATCGGACGCCTTCACCTGAGAGTTACTGATCGACTGGGCATTTTTTGCAATTGAAAATGGCCCGCCGATTGCGCCGTTTGGCAGCTGTGCTTTGACGACAATTTTGTATGTTCCACCTGCCACGACGATACCGGTATCTGCGACGCCGTTTCCATTGCTGTCGGCAAGCGGCGTCAAACCATCCGCTTTGTACAATTTGAAAATGGTGCCATCCGGATAGGTTGAACCGGAAAGAGTGATATCAAACGTATCGGCTCGAGTACCTGTGTTCGTCAAAAGGTTTTCAAACACTGCCAAACCGCCCGGCTCGATGGTTGGTAGCGTCATGCCACGCAAGGTCACGGAATCGACACCGGTCACGCGAAATTCGGCGGTATTTGAAACCCTGTTGGGCGAAAAAGTGCCCTCAAAATCCACGAATGACAGCTGGGCCGTATTTTGCAATACTGTATCGACTGGAATTCCCGGCGCAATGTTTATGTCAAACTCAACCAGTCCCCATTCGCCTTGATCAAGCTGCGAAAAACCGACCGTCACCACATTTGCCGCAGCCGAATAATTCGCACTTGCGCCATGCGCCATAAATGCGCCGGACGTTCCACTTAGCGCGATCGCTGGGGGATTTCCAAACGGAAGTACGCGCAACGTCCCGGGTGCCAACAGCATCCCGGTTGGCAACGCGTCGACAATTGATACATTGGTCTTGCGTCCGTCGGGATGACTCACGTTCAAATAACGTATCCAAACCGTGTGCGAACCACTTGGCGAGGGACCAAAACTGGGAGTAATCGACTTGATCATTGCCATATCCAGATTCGGCTTGTTGGACACAGAACCAATAACGAGGCAGCGATCAGTCACTCCATTCACAACATTGGCCAATCCACTGATGGATGCAGTGCGGTTGGTAAACGCGGCGGGATTGCCCGCACAATCGGGATTCAATGCACCTGGGCCATTGTTGGTCACGCCCGAAATCGCAATAAAGCAGGTTGCCGACCCGGCACCCATCGCCCCGCCCGAGACGCTAATTGCTGACGGTGCCGTCAAGACTACCGTTGCTGCGCATCCGGCTCCCGATACCGCTGACGTTGCACCGACACTGAGTCGCAAACCGGCCGGAAGCGTATCGACAAACGCGATTCCAGATTGCGCAGGATTGCCGGCAGAATTGGCCAATTGGAAGACAAGATTCGCCACCCCGCCCGGGGCAATCGCTGGTGTAGCGAAAGTCTTGCTCAAAACGGGAAACGGTGCAGGCACTCCACCGACGACGACCGCAACGTTGTTTGTCGTGGAAGTCTGCGGCAACGCACCGACTTGCTGGCTGCTCGCCGCTGTATTGGAAATCAACGTGCCAGGTGGCGGTATCGCTGCCCAGCTTGAAATACTCAAGTTACCGATTACCGCAATGAGAATTAGGACGAGTCTGCCTAACCTCGCCGGTATTGAGGCTTGTTGATCCAACACGCGGAAACAAGTCCTTGGGTTTTTCATTATTGGAATGTAGTCGCAACCACCGTCATGTACAGCCTACTGCATCACGTTTCAGGCTTGGCTTTCAAAAATTTACATTTGCATCGGCCAATGAAACTTCGGG
>JANOKK010000026.1:0-3412 GCA_031419255.1 Betaproteobacteria bacterium | reverse complement strand
CACGTTTTCTTTTCTCGGCAATCCACTGATTAACCTGACGCCGGATCGCATCGCCGCGCTCGGCATCGCGCGCACGTTTCAGAACATTCGTCTGTTCGCCAATCTCGCGGCAATCGAGAACGTGATGATCGGCCGACATGTGCGCACGAAGGCGGGCGTGTGGGGCGCGATCATGCGCAACGCCGCGACGCGTGCCGAAGAAGCGGCAATCGAAAAGCGCGCGCATGAGTTGCTCAAGTTTGTCGGCCTAGATCAACGTGCCAACGAGATTGCCAAGCAACTCTCCTATGGCGATCAGCGCCGGCTGGAAATCGCCCGCGCACTGGCGACGGATCCGAAAATTCTTGCGCTGGATGAACCGGCGGCCGGCATGAACGCCACCGAGAAAATGTCGTTGCGCGCGTTGCTGGAATCTATTCGCAGTGAGGGCATCACGATTTTGTTGATTGAACACGATGTGAAATTGATGATGGGGCTTTGCGACCGGATCGCGGTACTGGATTACGGCAAGAAAATCGCCGAAGGCGTTCCGGCTGACGTGCAAAAAGATCCGAAAGTGATCGAGGCGTATCTGGGTGTCGCCGTCGAGATCGCGGCGTAGCCAATATGGCACTGCTTTCGCTGAAAAATCTGCACGTCGGTTACGGTGGCATCAAAGCGGTCAAAGGCATTGATCTGGAGGTCAATGCCGGCGAGCTGGTCACATTGATCGGTGCCAATGGTGCCGGGAAAACCACCACATTGAAGGCCATTGTCGGCCTGTTGCGCCCGACCCAAGGCACGATTGAATACGCGGGGAACAGCATCGCCGGTGTGGTGCCTCATCGCATCGCCGCGAGCGGCCTTGCACTGGTACCGGAAGGGCGTGGTGTATTTCCGAGCCTGACCATCGAAGAAAATCTGCAAATGGGCGCCTACATTCGCAACGACCGCGAGGCGATTGCCGCAGATATTGAACACAAGTTTTCACTGTTTCCACGACTCAAAGAGCGCGCCAGGCAAACCGCCGGCACGCTCTCCGGCGGCGAGCAGCAAATGCTCGCGATCAGCCGCGCATTGATGGCACGACCGAAACTATTGCTGCTCGATGAACCCTCAATGGGCCTTGCGCCGATCATGGTGCAAAAAATATTCGAGGTGGTACGCGATATTTCGAAAAGCGGCATGACGATCTTGTTGATCGAGCAAAACGCAAAGCTCGCGCTACAAATTTCTCAACGCGGCTACGTGATGGACGGCGGCTTGATTACGCTTGCGGACGATTCGATCGCGTTGCTGGCAAACCCGAAAGTGCGCGAGGCGTATTTGGGGGAGAGTTGAGAGCGGTGTCAGTGCTTCGCCGCCGGCAGGATGCGGCTGCGACGCAAACGGAATCGCGCAACAAAGAACAGAATCTCGACAATCCCCAGCGCGATCACATGTACGAGCAAGTCATTTATCACGAAAAATATGATCAACGCACCGACACCGATCAGGTTCAACGTACAAACGCGCCGCATGAGCTTGTCGCGCAAGCCGGTGTAGCGCGCGATCAACAAATTCATCAATCCCGCCCACACCAGCAAGATCGCGAACGCCGCGTTCAAGCCATCGAATAAATCCGCCAGCAACGGACTACCGGGCAGCAAATCAAACCGGAACACCTGCATCGCGGCAAACGCTGGACTGGCAGCAAATTCTTCCGATGCCGCCCAAAATTGGCCGGCAACATGCAGCACCGCGACCAGAATTAATCCGATCGAGGCGATGGAAAACAGCCGATGACCGTGGCGGAACATTGCACTCCTTTCTTGAAATGGCTTCCCATGGTAACGTAACCGGGCCGTAATTCAACCCGTAGAAAGCAACGAATCATGAGCGACATCCCAAGCAAGGATTTGGCCGATCTCAAGCGCGCCAAGCAGTTGCTGGAAAACCCGGGCCTCGCCGCAAAGATGTCCTCGGTACTCGGCTCGCCGATCGAAAAAAGCGTCGCCATGCTGCCCAAGCGCGTGCAGCAGGGCATTTACAAAGCCTCAGAGGCGGCGATGATGAAGGCGCTCGATGTCGCGGTAAAGTCTTTGGGCGATAACAAAATGAAGCCTGCGCAGAGTCGCCTGCACACCGTCGCGGCGGCCACCAGTGGCGCGGTCGGCGGGGTGTTTGGATTGTTCGCATTATCGATCGAGCTGCCGGTGTCAACGACGATCATGCTGCGCTCGATCGCGGATATCGCAAAAAGCGAAGGCGAAAATATTCAGCATATCGACACCAAGTTAGCGTGTCTGTCGGTATTCGCGCTCGGCAGCGAAGCGAGCGCCAAGGACAATGCCGCCGAATCCGGCTACTTCGCGGCGCGAGCCGCGATGGCGGGTGCGGTATCGGAGGCGAGCAAGTTTCTCGCCGAGAAAGGTTTATCGAAAACCGGTGCGCCGGCGTTGGTGCGGCTGGTGTCACTCATCAGCGGGCGCTTCGGCATCGTCGTTTCGGAAAAAGCAGCCGCGCAAGCGATTCCGATCATCGGCGCGGTAGCGGGTGGCCTCATCAACACACTCTTCATCGGCCATTTTCAGGATATGGCGCGCGGGCATTTTATTGTGCGAAGACTTGAGAAAATTTATGGCGCGGAGCCGGTGAGGGTGGCGTATCGGGGGTTGTAGATTGCAGGGGGGCAATTTACGCCTGCAGTAGTAATGTTGATATTTGGCAGGATGCAACTTGGGGCAATCGATAGGATGTCCGCAATCGACCTTGGATCCAACCGGTCGCAGACAGGCAAACAATCGACGGGCTCTTTTCGGCCAAGAGCGGAACTTCGAAAGCAGTGCCCAAAGATGATTGCAATGTAATCAAATTGGCAGTAAACTGCTATCAATGATTGCAACATAGGAGGCCAATATGGCGACCAATCTTGTCGTTCGCAACGTTGATGAAGAAATAGCACTAGCGCTTAAGCAACAAGCGGCTTCGCACGGAAGAAGTGCAGAAGCAGAACATCGCGAAATTCTGAAATCCGTCCTACAGCGCCCGAAGCGTCGGTCTGTTGCCGCGATTCTGTCGAATATGCCGAACGTTGGTGAAGACGCCGATTTCAATTTTCGCAACGGGTAGAACCGCGCGTGTACTTGGTCGACACAAACGTCATCAGCGAAGCCCGCAAGGGCGTGAAGGCAAACTCCGGCGTCCAGAAATTTTTCAAGACTGTTGACGCTGCCGACCTCTACCTTTCGGCGCAGACCATCGGCGAAATTCGGCGCGGGCTTGAGAATATCAGACATCGCGGCGACCTTTCGCAAGCCAAGCGGTTGGAGAAATGGCTTGATCTGGTCGCGGCTGATTATGCCGATAGAGTGTTATCTTTCGACGAAGAATGCGCCCAGGTGTGGGGGCGCTTAATGTCACCAAATCACCAGCATCCGATTGACAAACAGAT
>JANOKK010000025.1:0-2971 GCA_031419255.1 Betaproteobacteria bacterium | reverse complement strand
ATTACCGCGACGTGATCATTCTTTATGAAATGCACGATCTTTCGTATGTCGAGATCGCGCAAATATGCACTATCGACATTGGCACCGTGCGTTCGCGTTTGTCGCGTGCGCGCGCCAAATTGGTGGCGTTGCTGGGAAGTGATGATGCCGAATCATTGAGTAACGGCGCGGGCCAGAACCAGAAGCCCGCGCGTCAACAAGAGGCCAGACCATGAGCACGCAAACGGATGCCGCACACAAATTGAGTGTTGCCGAGGAAGTCGTGCTCAGCGATTCACTGGCGAATCTGCGCACTGCGACTGCTGCGCTGGTGGCACCGCGGCGCGTGGAAGCAGCGCTGATGACGGCGTTCAATTCATCTCACAGAACGCGCGATGCCAAGCGCTACTGGCGTGCCTTCCTCGCACAATGGCTGGCGCCGGGCGCAGCTTTGGCGGCGAGTGTGGGGATGTCGGCGTGGATGGTGCTGGCACCGATGGCGCGACCGATGATCGAGCACCCGCTCGGGACCGCGCTGGCCGAATCCGGTTTTGGCGACGCGCCGTTCATTGCCTTGCGTTCACTCGAGCAGATTGCGATGGAGCCGGGTCCGCGCGTGATTGAAACCACGGTTCCGCGCATGTGGCTTGCTTCGTATGGCGTCGCGGTAAATCCGGAAATGGCCGGCGAATCAATACGCGCAGAGCTGCTGGTGGCGGCGAATGGGCAGCCGCTGGCGATGCGGTTTCGTCCCTGATTTTTTGTGTCTGAACATTTTTTTACAAAACTTTTTTCGCTTTTTCAACAGGAGAAACACACCATGAATGTTCGACTCAATCGCCTTGTCGCGGCACTGGTTGCCTGCGGCGCATGCGGCAACGTCGTTGCCGCTGTTTCACCGGGCAACGCACTCCCGCTTTCAACGGAAACGCAAAGCGAAATCCGCACCATCATCGTCGATGGCAACGCAAACATCCTGGAACGCGAGGTGAACGCCGATGTGGTGATTGCACAAGGTGCTGCCGATGGCCAGAAACGCGAGGTAAGGATTGTGACCCGCAGTACCGGTGGCGAGCCGATCGGGTTGCGCACACTTAGCTCCAAGCTAGGCGACTTGCCGGATATCAACGTGCTGGTGTCGAACGCGATGTCGGAAGCATTTTCCGGCGGCGGGATCATGCACACGGCCAGGAGTGTAAAGAATGCACCGTACAGCGCGGAAGTAATTTCGGAGAAGACGCAGACATTGCCCGACGGCAATCAGATCACTCAGAAATCATCCACTTATTCGTGGCGCGACAGCGCCGGCCGCACTCGCCAGGAAACGCGCGACGCCAAAGGCGAGGTGCGCAGCGTGCAAATTCACGATGCGGTCGAAGGCACGCGCTATGTACTCTCGCCATCGAAAAAAACCGCGACCAGGATCTCGTTCGACAAGGATTTGCATAAACGGATTGAAGAAATCAAGGAAAAGGCCAAGGCCATAGCCAAGGACGGCAAGGCGCATATCATCGAGCGCGGCAATCCGGGCGAGGAAATTGTCGTGAAGCGGATTGAGTCACCCGCAACCGAGGGCAAGAAAGAAATACGCGAGGAAGTGAAAGTGAGAGTCGTTCGCCCAAGCGGCGCGACGGGCGCGGCGGGCGCTACTGACGGTGGCGCGGGCGCGCAGGCTTACAACTTCAAATTCAGCGATGGTGAGACCATCGGCAATGCCATCAGCGAATCGATGCGTCACGGGCCGATCGGCATGTCGTTTCAGGATATGAAGTGGTCCGGGAAATCGACCACAAACTCGCTGGGATTCAAGGATTTCGACGGTGTGCGCGCGGAGGGAAAGAATGTGTCCTACACCATTCCTGCCGGCGAGATCGGCAACAAGAATCCGATCATGGTGAGCACTGAAACCTGGACATCACCGGACTTGCAAGTGGTGGTGTATTCCAAACATAGCGATCCACGCGTGGGCGAAACCATCTACCGCCTTGCCAACCTGAAACGCAGCGAGCCGCCGGTGGGAATGTTTACGGTACCGGATGGCTATGCGCTGAAGGAAATGCCAGGGTTGTCGCTGGGGGCAAATGCAAAGTAGCGCGACTGGCGGGTGCCACCTTTTCTTACGTCGCCCTGTTTCTGACCGTCCTCAAAAAAAGGCGCATCGCCGGATCAAGTTCCAAAACTGTTCATTCGTTCCCCGTTCCCCCTGAGCCTGTCGAAGGGCATCGTTCATCCAGCCCTTCGACAGGCTCAGGGCGAACGGATCATTTGCGACAATCCGAACACGATTGGGATGACACAATTTTTTGAATTGCTTTTGCGCGTTCCGACCTCAACCCGAACCCAATCCCGCTTCTTCCTTGTCGCGCCGCTGTTTGACTCGTTCGCGTTTGCTTGAGTACCAGATTTGCCGGAAGGTGCCCAATTTTTCCTGCAAGGTTAGGCCTTCGCTCGACAATGCCTCCATGAAATTGGCGAGCCGGCGCGAGATCATCACCGTATAGACTCCCAATGCGGTGACTGGAATGAATACGGCAAGAAAGATCAGGAATTTTTCAAACACCGGCAGTGCATCGTGGCTGTACAAATTCATGCCGAGAAAACCCGTCGCAACGGTGCCGACCATGCCGCAGGATGAAACGACCGTCAGGCGCATCGCGTTGTCGGTTTGTTTGCGGGCGCGGTCGGTATCGAGGTATTCGTTGATGTCGCGCGCTTCCTCACGCACCTCGCTGTACAGACCATCTGACCCCAATTGATGGCTCCAGCGCTTGAAAAAATCGCTCGCCTGAACCTGCGTCGAGATTTCATGAAACCAGTAGCGGTGATTGAATCGAAGGAAAACTTCCAGCGTTTCGCGCACATGTTTCTTGAATAATTTCACCGATTCAAAATCGCGCACATTGAGCCGCTCCACCGCGCGCGAAAAACGGTTCGACATCGATAGCAACGCGGCCTTGTGAAAGTGCGCGATCAGACCAATCTGAAAGAACTG
>JANOKK010000024.1:0-1266 GCA_031419255.1 Betaproteobacteria bacterium | reverse complement strand
CCCTTCGACAGGCTCAGGGCGAACGGAGTAATTTGGATAGATGGTCAGTTACATTATTAGGTGAAGTCGTCATAATATTTTTCTCGGCGGACGAAATTTCCCACGCATTATTCCTCCCACCGAAACCGCCAAATCGCCACCGCAAACATCGCTGCACTGAACGCAAGCAATACGCCCATCGGTGCCAACGCCGCGTCAATCCCCAATCCACGCCACGTCATCGCCGCCAGACCATCGATCGCCCAGCGTGGCGGCACGAATAACGACAGCGATTGCAGCCATTCGGGAAACACGAACGAGGGTACCCATGCGCCGCCAAGCATCACCATTAGCAGTGTCGAAAAAATCGCGAGACCGCGGGTCGCCTCAGGGTTGTTGCCGAGTGCTGCCAGTATCAGGCCAAAACTCGACGTGAGTATCGCAAAGCACACCACCACACCCAAGAATCCGACAACGCTGCCCTCAATGCGCACGCCGAAGATCGCCATGCCTGCGGCAAAAATGGCGAGCATCAGGATGGTGGCAATGAGCGCGGCGCTGGCGACGGTGCTACCAAGCAAAAGCGTCTTGCTGACCGGTGCCGCGCGCAGGCGTTTCCATAATCCCATACGGCGCGTGAGCAGCAACCCGATGCCGATATCGATGCCCATGAACAAAATGAATTGCACGCTCATGCCGGTAAAAGAATGCGAATAGGCGTTGTATTTTTTTTCCTTGCCCGAAGTGACCTCGCTCGCGACCGTATTGAAAGGTATGTCGAATGCGGGCATGTTTGCATTGCCCTGGCCGCCGGCGCGTGACGGACTTTTTTGCACGCGCGCTATCGCATCGAACATGCCGATCAATTCGCGCTTTTCATCCGCTGGCAAGCTGGTACTTCCACTAACGTCTCCGCGCAGGTCATTCATCGCCGACGAGTTGCCGCCGACGGTGGACTGCATCACGGTTTGCATCACATGTTGGGAGAGCATGCCGCGCACCATCGGCATCACCATCGCCTGCGAGGGGTCGAAATGAATCGCGATTTCTGGTTTGTTGTCCGGACGAAAGAGTGCGCGGGTAGCCTGTTCGCCAAAGGCGACCGGAATAATCACTGCGGCGCGAATTTTTCCCTGCTTGACCAGTTCGAGTGCAGTGTCGCGATCAAGCGATTGCACACCGAGTGACGTATCGCCGGAAAGTCCGGCAACTATTTTTTGTGAAATCGCACTTCGATCCTGATCGACTACCGCAATCGGTACGCGCGAAGGTGTTTTGTTGCTGCCG
>JANOKK010000023.1:0-5682 GCA_031419255.1 Betaproteobacteria bacterium | reverse complement strand
CGGCGAAGCGCGCACCATCAAATGGTCGTCTTGGTGGGCGGTCTGGCCGACCTTCGGCTGGGGAATCGGCTTGCTGGTACACGGGCTTACTTTGCTGCCTCTGGGGGGATTTTTCTCGCAGGATTGGGAGGATCGCAAGGTAAAAGAAATCATGGCGCGTGAACCCCGGCAATGATTGCAATGGATATCGCCCCTACGTCACCGATTGACCCGGCCCGTGAGGAGGCACTGCGTCGCGCGCACAAGCGGGTGCGTGAGATTCGTGCCTTTTACATGTCGGCATCCATGTACGCCGTCATCATCCCGTTCCTGTGGATTTTCAATCTCGTCAATGGCGGCAAACTCTGGGCACATTGGGCGACCCTCGGCTGGGGCGCGGGATTGGCCATCCACGGCATGTCGGTATTCGCAGGCCGTTCTTTTTTCGGTATCGAATGGGAAGAGAAAAAAGTCGAAGAATTGATGGCGCGCGAAAACCTGAAAGTGGTGTCGCGCGAAAAGCAGCTTGTGCAAGCACAAATGCGCATGTTGCAGGCGCAAATTGAGCCGCATTTTCTGTTCAACACGCTCGCCAATATTCAAAGCCTGATCGCTCGCGCGCCTGACAAAGCGAGCCTGACAAAGCGAGCCTGATGATGGACAATTTCATCGCCTATCTTCGCGAATCGCTTTCGGCCAGTCGCGCGCAGGAAGGCACGGTTGAGCAGGAATTCACCTTGGTGCGGCATTATTTGGACCTGATCAAAATTCGCATGGCCTATCGCCTGGAATACAAACTCACGCTGTCTCCCGAGCTGGCCGCGACACCGATGGCACCGATGCTGCTGCAACCCATTGTCGAGAACGCGATCAAACACGGGCTGGAGCCGAAAATGGACGGCGGCATCGTGACGGTTGACGCCAAACGCGAGAGTGGGCGATTGGTGGTGACGGTGGCGGACAATGGCCTTGGCTTTTCAAATTCCGCCGACAGCAAAGGCACTGGCGTTGGGCTCGCCAATTTGCGCGAGCGGCTGGCGGTGCTATACGACGGCGGTGCCACGCTCGACATTGCCGATGCCAACCCCGGCACACGCATTCGCATCTCGATGCCGCTCGCCGACAATCATTCGGGCAATGAAAAATGACAACCGCCATCATCGCCGACGACGAACCGCTATTGCGTGAACACCTGCGTGAAAAGCTCATCGCGCTGTGGCCCGAACTCAATATTATTACCGAGGCCGGTAACGGCATTGACGCGGCAGAATTGATTGCGATGCGCTCGCCCGACATCGCCTTCCTCGACATCAAAATGCCCGGCCAAACCGGGATAGAAGTGGCGCAAGGAATTGAAACCAAAACGCGCGTTGTGTTCGTGACGGCGTTCGATCAATACTCGGAGGATGCGTTTGAAAACGAAGCGGTCGATTACGTGCTGAAGCCGGTCGCCGATGTGCGCCTCGCACAGACCGTCGCGCGGCTAAAAAAAGCCCTCGCAGAAAGTACGCCGGCGCCCGATATCGCGCAATTGCTGAACCTGCTTTCGCGTGCGCAACTTGGCGACGCGGCAATCGCCAACAAACTTCGCTGGATACGCGCCAGTCGTGGCGACACGACGTACCAGATTGCCGTCGATGAAGTGATGTTTTTTCATAGCGACGACAAATACACCGTCGTGCAAACCGCCAATGGCGAGCACCTGATCAGCAAGACCTTGTCGGAACTCATCAGCGCGCTTGATGCCGAACAGTTTTGGCAGATTCATCGCGGCACGGTGGTGAACTTGCGCTTCGTCACATCGACGCGCCGCGAAAGCGATGGGCGCGTGAGCGTCAATCTGAAAGGGCACAGCAAACCGTTGCCGGTTTCGCGCGCGTATCACCATCTTTTTCGGCACATGTAGAGCGGATTTTTTGGTTGGTGGGTAGTGGGGCAAATCCTGTCGCTTACCCATCAAACTCATGCGCAGGCGAGCGTTTCCGGGCAAAAGCGTCGCAAACACCGCGCCAGTGCGAGAGATTTATCCTCGACCCTTCCATTTACACTGTCATCCTCGCGTACGCGGGAATCCATTTATCGTTGCTCTCATAGGTTTACGAAATTTGGATCCCCGTGTTGTGCTTCGGCATCCTCCGCGCAACCATTTGCATTGCGAATTTCAACATACCGTTGGGAGCAGCGACAAATGCCAACGCAAAACACGACTCGCGAAGAAAACCGTGGCCTGAAAATCACCTAGAAAAGGCCGCGTATCGTATGGGAGACACGAGCGCAGAAACCATTGATTTGGCCAACGCAGCGCGCAGATCAATGGCGGCAGTGAATCTATTGCGGAAAATTCGTTCGATCACTTGGCGCCGTCAAGCGAATTGTCGGCCCATTCTTGCGTTGACATAAACGCGCCAAAACGAAAAACGCCCCGGGATTTTCCCGGGGCGTGAGATGAAAACAGCGATCGAAATGCCGAGCGTTTTATGGATCGATGCGAACAATCGTCGGATTGGGAAGACCGGCGGCACCAGCGTAGGCGACTGAGCCAAGGTACTTTACGCCGCCAGTGATTCCGGAAGTTGTAATACCAATGGTGCCTGTCGCGCCGATGGCAGCCGTGGCGGGTGCCGTGACCGACATGTTTCCTGCGGCACTCGAACCGAGCGCCCAATTGAACAGCGTGAAGTTCGCTGCACCCGACGGCACGGCGAATCCGAGCACCCTAACTGTGTAGTTGCCTGCAGCGGGGTTGAGCAGATTAGCGTCTTCTGCGGTGGTCGCCCCGCCGCTTGCCGCGACCAGCGTGCCACCCGCGTTGTAGACCTCAAGATCAAGGTCGCTCGCCTGGCTCACTTCCGAATCAAACAACGAGAAGCGCGCGTAAGTGGTGCCGGCGGGAATCGTCACTGGGAAGTCAACGCTGCCACCGGTCGCAACCGAACCCGCCGCCGATGTTGCCGCAACCAATCCGCGCGTCGTGGCCGAGAACGCGCCGCTATAACCGAACGTGACGTTGTAGCCGCCGCTGACCTGAACCGGCGCCGCCAAGGCGACCGGACGTACCACCATTGGCACGCGCACGGTGTGGGTGCCGTCGCTCAATGTCAGTTGACCGCCGGTGTAGGCATTCAGCGCAGCCGTGGTGCGGGTAATGGTGACCGTAAACGGCACGGTGACACCTGCCGCCGCACTAATCGTCGCGGGGCTGACCACCACGGAAAATCCCGCCATACCGGTCACGGAAGCGGTATACGTCGCCGCGGCACCGCCAACGTTGGTGACTCTACGCGTCACGGTTTGTACGCCGGCCAAGTCGCCGACGGCAATCGATGCGCTGTTCAGGTTGCTCGGATCAAGCACGGGAACACCTGCGTCGCTGCAAAACGATGTTGGTAATTGCGTGCCGCACAGGAACCCGAGCCAATCGCCGAAGTTGGAATCAAACACCAAACCCGGATTCGCCGCGATGTTGGGCCGCACGTGTCCGGCACCCTGGCGGAAGATCACCAGCGGATTGGTGTTCGGGCCGTCGAGGACGTCGCCGGCAGTGGTCATCAAGGCCGATTTAATCGCCATCGGAGACCAGCCAGGATGGAGTTGCTTGAACAACGCCGCGAGGCCGGCCACATGCGGGCTCGACATCGAGGTGCCGCTCAGCAAGTCGAACAACTTGCCGCCGCTGGTCACAGGCGATACGCCTGCGAGAATGTCTTGGCCCGGCGCGATGATGTCGGGTTTCAGCAAGTCCCCCGTGGCGCGCAGCGGGCCGCGCGACGAAAACGCTGCGGTGAACGGCGCGGGGGCGGTGCCAACCAATGACGCCCGATTGATCGTAGCACTTGCGCCAACCGTTGCCGCATACGCCTTCAGCGCCGGGCGGTTGAGGTGACTGAGATGCACGGACGGCAGCGCATGCAAATCCGCATTGAGCGAATTGGCCGACGTGTTGACCAGAATCATGCCGAGGCCTCCGGCATCAAGCACGGCTTGGCTCTTGCTGACGCGCGCAATCACGCCGCGATCACAGAGCACGATCTTGCCGGCCACCTTGGCCGGATCGAGCACGGCAACGCCGCCGTTATCGCCAGCCGTAAAACACAATGCAAGCGCCGTTGGATTGGCACCCAGCACGCCGGCCGCCATCGAATCGATCAGCGGCAACGGGCCCAATGCGCCCAGCGTCGCCATCGAGGCACCGTTGTATACCATGGCATTGCCGAGCGTGGTCGAACCCGCTCCGTCGCGGTTATGCGTGCCAGCGGCGACCGTGGTCAACCAGGGTCCCGGATGCGCCACCGTACTGCCGGTTGGCCCGCTATTGCCCGCCGAAGCCGCCACAAACACGCCCGCGTCGGCAGCAAAGAGAAAGGCGATTTCAACCGGATCGCGGAAATTGGTGCTGGTGCCGCTAATCGAAAAGTTGATCACGTCCACGCCGTCGGCGACGGCTTGATCGATGGCCGCGACGCTGTCCGCACCGAAGCAACCGCCGTCGGTACCGCCCCAGCAAACTTTGTATGCCGCGATACGCGCGCGCGGTGCGATACCGCTGACCGCGCCGAATACCACGGCGGGCCCTGTTGCGGGGGTGTTGGCATTGCCGCCCGCCGTGGAGGCGGTATGGGTGCCATGCCCGTCCCAATCGCGCGCCGAGTTGAAATCGGCCGGAAAGTTCGCATCGATGCCGGCGTTGCCGCCGAAGCCCGAGTTGTAATAGCGCGCGCCGATCAGCTTTTGATTGCAATCGGTGCCGGTGAAGGCTTCACCGGGTACGCATCGACCATTCCACCCGGGAATTTGTTGGTAGGACAGTTTCCCGTCCTTGGTGTCGTTGCCGTTGCTGCCGGTGCGGTCTGAGAAACTTGGGTGTTCCGGCCACGCGCCGGTGTCAACGATTCCAATGATCACGTTCTCGCCGGTCGCGCCGGTCGTATTCCAAAAGCCTGCGACGCCACTCAGGCCCAGAAAAGACGGCGTGGTGGCTGTGTCGATCGAACGGATTTCATCCTTGGTGACGGCGAGAACCCCGGGCGTCTGCGCCAGTTTCTGCGCTTGCGCGTCGGTCAATTCGGCGGCAAACCCGTTGAAAACATAGCCGTAGTTGTAGTGTTTCTTGGCGGTGCCGACGCTATTCATGATTGCGTCCTGCCGGGTCGCGAGATAGCCCAGATAGCTGACGACTTTGGGGGAATTCGGATCCAGTTTCTGGCCCTTATTGGGCTTGGTCGCGCCATAGCCCTTAATACCCCCCGTGTACGCGGAAACCGGCTGGTCAGCCAATTGCACGATATACACTTTGTTGGTGAATTTCGACTTCCCATGCTCCTCGCCGTTGCTCGACGCGGCATGGGTAATGCCGGCCACGTTGGGCATGCCGATGGCGATTGCCGCAGCGGCAGCCCAAAGACGATTCAATCCCTGTTTCTTGCGCATGCTTATTTCCTCTCTCGTGAAGTTTTCCTGCGATGCGGTAGATTTCGCCGACGATCATCGGCATCACCGTTTTTTTTGGGTTCAGTTTCTGTTCTCGCTTTGAGTAAAGCCCACTCACGAAAGCAAGCCGCGCGCCAGTTGCCCTATCTTGTTGTATTGAAAGGGGTTGCGTAATGACGGTGATTCGAAAATTTGCACTATGTAAGATTTCGCGACACTTTGTCGCACTTTGTCATATTGAGTTACCTCGCTACAAGGGCTTCCCGCAAAGTCAAG
>JANOKK010000022.1:0-6343 GCA_031419255.1 Betaproteobacteria bacterium | reverse complement strand
CGAAATTCTCGCCCGCTCCACGCAGACCATCGTTGCCCAGGTCGGTGCATTGAAGTGCATGGTCGATGATTTCAGCCTTTATTCGCGCAGCTCCCGCCTGGTGGCCGCCGAAGTGTCGCTCAATGAATTGATACGCGATGTGCTGATTCTCTATGAATCGATGGGTGCTGCGATCGAATTGACTCTCGAGCCGAATCTGCCGGTGATTCTTGCCGATGCCTCACTGCTACGGCAGGTGCTACACAATCTGGTGCAAAACGCCCTCGACGCCATGACCGGGATTGACGGCGCGCGGATGAAGATTGAAACCAGCGTCGGCGACGCGGGTGTCAAACTGATCGTGCAGGACAACGGCGGCGGCGTGCGCGACGGCATGTTGACGCGCATTTTCGAGCCCTATGTGACGACCAAACCGAAGGGTACGGGGCTCGGCCTCGCGATCGTCAAAAAGATTGTCGATGAGCACGGCGGCGCAGTCACTATCGCCAATGTCAAACCGAACGGCGCGCGCGTCGAGATTACCCTGCCGCAGCGCGATGAACGCCTTGCGGCGCAACGGGCGGTGGTCGACCGCACGATTTGAAACTTGCACGTATGATGAAGGCAGCACTGGAGCCGGCATGACAGCGAATAATATTTTGGTAGTCGACGACGAAATCGGTATCCGCGAATTGTTGTCGGAAATTCTCAAGGACGAAGGCTACAACGTACGGGTCGCCGAGAACGCGGCGTCCGCGCGTGCGCAGCGTCGCCAATCGCGGCCTGATCTGGTGCTGCTCGATATCTGGATGCCCGATATGGATGGCATCTCATTATTGAAAGAGTGGGCGGTGTCGGGACAACTGACGATGCCGGTGGTCATGATGTCCGGGCATGGCACCATCGAATCCGCGATCGAGGCGACCCGAATCGGCGCATTTGATTTTCTGGAAAAACCAATTAGCCTGCCGAAGCTGGTGGCCACCGTTGGCAAGGCGCTGGCGGGCGGCAAAGCATTGCCTAAAGCCGGTCTGGTTTTCGGCCATCTGGGCCGGGCAAAAATCATTGTCGATCTTCGCCAGCGACTTGAACAAGTTGGTCGATTGAAGAATCCGTTGTTGCTCACCGGCGAAGCCGGCTGCGGATTTGAATTGGTCGCGCGCATGGTGCATCAGCGCAATACCGCGTGGATTTCGCAGCCCGATCACGGCTGGCTTGCTGAGAATCCGTTCGCCCCGTTGACGGATGCGCGTGACGGCGTGTTGTTCATCGATCAGGTGGAACGCCTCAACAAAAATGAGCAAAAGGGCTTGCTGCAATTGATCGGCAAGCTTGATAAATTCAATGTGCGGCTGGTCGCCGCAAGTGCGCAACCGTTGGTGCCGCTCACCGAAAGCGGCGATTTCGACGGTGCCCTGTTGACCCAGCTTGGCGGCGTCACGCTACGCATCCCGAGCCTGCGCGAGCACCCCGAAGATATTCCCGAGCTCGCCAATACGATCCTGCTACAGATGGTCGAAGCCAACGAATGTCCCTTGCGGCAAATGAGTGTCGGCGCGCTGAATGCGCTGCGCAATCTTGATTGGCCCGGCAATTTGCCGGTGTTGCAAAATGCCGTCAAGACCTTGGCGCTCACCAGTCTCGCGAGCGAAATTACGGTGGAAGATGTGGCGCGCATTTCACGCGAGTTCGGGCTTGATCACACTGACAGTTCAGGCACCCATACCCGAATTCCATTTGATTTACCGCTGCGCGAAGCGCGCGAACGCTTTGAGTACCAATATTTCCTGCACCACATCCGGCGTGAAGAAGGCAACATGTCGCGGGTGGCGGACAAGGTCGGGCTCGAGCGCACACACCTGTACCGCAAACTGAAACAACTGGGAATCCGCCCCTCGGCGAAGGGCGAAGAGAGTGGGCACTGATCGCGGCGCGGTGCGCCGAGGCTATTCGATTCGCCCGATGCGCACTGCCGTCAAGCCTGGTTTCACGTGTACCAGGGTCGGCATGATGAGGACGCAATCGTCATACGGTGCGCGCACCGGTTGACCGGCATCGTGGGCGATGAGATCGCCTTTTTTCGCGATAATCGATAGCCCCTTGAGACCTTCGGCGAATTGATAATCGAGCGACCCTGCAATCAGCGCGTCAGTCACGCGGACAATTTTTTGCGCAGGTAATTTGGCTCCGTCAATCTCGGCCAACGCAACATCGGCGTCAACCACGTCCAGCGCCAACAGAAATCGCCAGCACGTCTGCCAGGCGAGCGCCTCGCTGGATCGCTCCCAATGCTGCCCGCATTCGACCAGCAACGCGGCCTTGGGCGAATTCGCATCGCCAAAGCCACCATAGTCACGCATCCGTGTTCCATTGGCATGCCCGGCATCGGCGACCACGAACTCCGGTACGCCGACCCGTTTGGATAGCGCGATGCCTTTGGCGAGCGGCCCCGAGATCATCACCGGGCCGTGCGGATCGTGCATGGAATGAATGTCGAGCAAGTAATCGGCCTGGTCGATGATTGGACGCATCGCGCGTGCGCGCGTAAGTTCCGTGGACACACGCGATCCTTCCAGCGTGGCGGGCGACCAGACACGGTTGAAGTCTTCATCGATAAACCGGCTTACGTGGGGCCGCACCGGATCGAAGCGCAGGAACGCGTCGATATTGGCGAACGCCAAGGTCAACTTGCCGCGTCTGGGCCGCACGCCGCATTTGAACAAACGATCTACCGCGAGCGCGCCGCAGAGTTCGTTGCCGTGCGTAACGGCGTTCACCAATACATGCGGGCCTGCGTTGCCGGAGTCGAAGGTGGTGACGTAGTCAATACCGGTATTGCCGACGCGGTACGCGGAAATATCCGGCGGGGCCAGCTCGACCACGTAGGGCGACGAGCCTGGCGCGGGAACGGGCTTAGTGTTCATGCGGCTTATGGCCGTGGCCATCGTGCGCATGGTCATTTCCGTGCGCGTGGTCGTTGCCATGTTCATGATCGTGTCCATGGTCGTGCCCGCAATCGTGGTGCTGGCCACCCACGGGAATGTGCGCACGCGCAAAACCGGCGATGGCTTCCACGAGCTGCGTTAAATTGCGCTGCAAAGTATCGAACCCGGCGTTGCGTTCGCGGCTGTCCTCATTCATGTACAACTTGCGATTGACTTCGATTTGCAGCGAATGTTTGCGCTCAGCCGGATCCGAATAGGCGCGCACCAGTTCCACGCCCTTGTACGGATCATTGATGCGCACCTCATAGCCCATCCCGCGCAACGTGTCGGCGATAAATGCCGTGAACGCAGGTGAGCAGGTGCTACCGTCACGATCGCCGAGCACGAAATCGGCGCGCGACACACCCGGCCCTTCCTCGGAGATGACCGACGACATCGCCGGCATCGAATGACAATTGACATGCCACACCGCGCCGTAGTGTTTGTGCGCACCGTTGATCGCATCGCGCACCGCTTTGTGATACGGCGCATAGCAGCGCGCAATGCGCTTCTGTACTTCAGCCACCGACAATTTTCGGGTATAAATGGCTTCGCCGGTATCCAACATTCGCCACACCAGACCGATGCCTTTTTCGGTCTTGCGGCTCGCGTTGATTGGCCCTGGCCATGCGCCGTCGAGCAATGCTGTATCGATATCCAGCAGTGATCGATTGGCGTCGACATAGCTTCTCGGAAAATTGGCCGCAATCAGCGTGGCGCCATGATCGGGCGCGCTGTCGTAGAGCGCCTCGACATGCGTATCCTCGGCGCGGCGTAACGTGAGGCGCGGCACAATGGTGTCGAAATCCTCCGGATAAATGGTGCCGCTGTGCGGCGAATCGAATACCACTGGCACATCGCGGTCATGATCGGTTCGCGAAGGACTCACGGTAAAGGCATTGCTCGAAAAATTCACCGTTGACGACATGGGATATTACTTTCAAAAAACGATTGTAGAATTTTCGCAGACAATTTCATTGATTTTCATTGATTCAGGTGGCACGCCGAAAAACGATTGAGGGCAATTTCTTTGAGCAACGGTTGTTCGGTCGCACATTTGTTCCCCGCAATCGATACTGCGTGCGGGCAGCGCGGATGAAAATGACAACCGGTGGGCGGGTTCAGTGGCGAGGGAATTTCGCCTTTGATGGCGACAAAATCTTTCTTGCGCACGGTGAGCGACGGCACCTCGGCGAGCAGGCCTTGCGTGTAGGGGTGATTGGGTTTAGCGAACAATTCTTCGGCCGACGCGGATTCGACCACGCGCCCGAGATACATGATCACCACCCGATCCGACAAATGCCGCACCACGCCCAGATCGTGGCTGATGAAAAGATAAGTGAGTGCCAGTTCTTCGCGCAACTGGATAAACAGATTCAACACCTGCGCCTGAATTGATACATCGAGAGCCGCGACCGCTTCATCGCAGACCAGAAAATTCGGTTTCACTGCGAGCGCGCGGGCGATGCCGATGCGTGCGCGCTGGCCACCGGAAAATTGGTGCGGGAAACGCCGTGCCAGCGCCGGATCCAGGCCGACGCGCTGCATCATCTCGGCGACATAGTCTGCCTTGTCGCGTGCCTCGACGATGCCATGTACGACCGGTGCCTCACCGATGATGTCGACTACGCGAAAGCGCGGATTCAACGACGCATAGGGATCCTGAAAAATCATTTGCGCTTCAAGTTGCATGGCGCGCTTTTCTGCCGCACTCATCAAGGCCACATTGTTGCCGCGCCAGATTTTATCGCCCTCACTTTGCGCGTGCAATCCCACCACCACCCGGCCCAGCGTCGATTTGCCGCAGCCCGATTCGCCCACCAGCCCGACCACTTCGCCCTTGTGAATCGTGAGATCCACCCGATCCACCGCATGCACGGTTTCCTCGCGCAGATTCGCGCCCAGTGATTTCGCCAGCCGCCCTGCGACATCGAGCTTTTTCTCGAATCGTTTGGAAATTTTTTTGAGTTCAAGCAGCGGCGTGTTCATGCACTGACTTCAATTAAATCGAGGTGCGGATGATAACAACGCACGCCGCGTGATGTGATGGGTGTCGAAAATGACGGCGCACTTTTGCATTCATCAGTGCGACGCGCGCAGCGCTCACGAAACGCGCAGCCCGCGCCAATCTGAAGCGGCGACGGCGTCATGCCGGGAATTTGTTTTAGCGGCCGGCCTTTGATGTTGCGGCCCGGCACCGAATCCAGCAATCCTTTCGTGTACGGATGCAACGGGCGATCCAGCAATTCACCGGTCGGCCCAAACTCGACAATCTTGCCCGCATACATTACCGCGACATCGTCGGCGAGTCCGGCGACGACCGACAGATCGTGCGTGATCCACAACAGCGCGGTGCCGGATTCACGGCAGATTTTTTGCATCTCGAACAGAATCTGCCCCTGAATCGTCACATCGAGTGCCGTGGTCGGCTCATCGCAAATGATGAGATCGGGCTTGTTCAACAGCGCAATCGCAATCGCCACACGCTGGCGCATGCCGCCTGAAAATTGGTGCGGATAAGCATTGAGGCGCTCGTCGGGCGATGGAATACCGACTTGCGAAAGTGCCGCGCGACAACGTTCGCGCGCGGCATCCCGCGAAATTTTTTCATGTGCGGTGATGGCTTCAATCATTTGCGTATCGATCCGCAATACCGGATTCAGGGTCATCATCGGATCCTGAAAAATCATTGCCACCCGATTGCCGCGCAACGTGCGCCATTGCTCGTTTTGGTAGGCCGTCACGTCCACGCCATTCAACACAATGCGGCCATCGACCACGCACCCCGGCGGATCAATCAGGCCCATGATCGAGTAACCGGTCATGGATTTTCCCGAACCGGATTCTCCGACCAGCCCCAATATTTTTCCGCGCTCAATGGCAAACGAAACGTCATCCACCGCCTTCACCACGCCCGCTTTGGTGAAAAAATGCGTGCGTAGATTGTCGATTTGCAGAACGGGTGTCATCGATATGCTCCGCAGCGAAACGAAACAAAACACCAGCACTGGCGCGGCTTAACGGCTTGTTTTGCTCTGAACGCCCCGCCAGTGCTAGAGTTTGTCAATCTGCAATTCCTATCGAAATGGCGTGGCGATGTGCTGAAAACATGCCTTTCCCCCGCACAGGGGAAGGACTCACGTGAATTCATTGCAGGCATCATTTTTTCAACCGCGGATTCAACACATCGCGCAACTGATCCGCGACCAGATTGATCGACATGATCGTCACCAGCAAGGCGAGCCCCGGATAAAAACTGATCCAGTACTTGCCGCTCATCAGGTACGTAAAGCCATTGGAGATCAGCAGGCCGAGCGATGGCTCCGTAATCGGCAAGCCAAGCCCCAGAAATGAAAGTGTGGCTTCCAGCGAAATGGCGT
>JANOKK010000021.1:0-1963 GCA_031419255.1 Betaproteobacteria bacterium | reverse complement strand
GAAAAATCAAAATAGAAATCGATTGGCTCATTTGAATTTTTCATGATTCCTCCATTCGCTGGATCATAAACGAAACCCAAAACAAAAAACCCTGTCGCAATGACAGGGTTTTTTGGTGGTGCCGGCAAATTACGGATTCGTCGTCTGGTTTTGCCCCGGCGCTGGTTGGGTCTCGACAAACACGAGAGGTTCGCTTACATCGACGCGAGCCTTACGCGGTCGCGGTGTGCGGCGATGAATTGATTCCGCTTCCTCGGCTGGAGCTGATGGTACGACTTTATCTGCCGTCGTTTCGATGAACACAAGTGGTGCCGACTCCGCAGCGACACTTTCCTGAATTGCGCGGCGTCGCGGTTGCCGTGGCGACTGCGGCGGTTCGTCGGCGATTTGATCGATCTGTGCCGGAACAAACTGCGCGACCGGGGATTGAACTGGTGAGGGCATTGAAGTAAAGATCGGCTGTGTTGCTGGCGGAGTCTCGTGATGCGCTGCTTGACGCGGTTCTTCTGGCGTCGGTGCGGCAGACGTGAAGGATGCGACCGATTGGAGCGCAGGTGCATATATCGACGCGGAAGCTGCGGGAGAATTGTCTGCAGCCTGGTTTGCGGACGCGTTTGACTCCTGTGATACAGCTCCGGCGGCCGATGTCATGACGACGGCTGCGGCAGCGGTATTGCTGGCAACATTTACCAGCGGTTGCGGCGGGACATCGGCTTGCGATGGCGCATTGACCGGGGCGTGCCCAACTTCTTGCGTGTGGGTCAATGCTTGATTCGCGCCAGCGTCGACAGTTTGCGGTGCGCCTGAACCACGTTCCTCGCGCCCGTCGCGTCCACCACCACGTCCACCGCGACCGCGGCGACGGCGACCCCTGCCTTCACCTTCATCGCCGCCTTCAACAGTGCGGGCTTCGAGCGCGGGTTTGGAGGGTTGGGGTTGACGTGGTTTTTGCTGCGCAGGTTTTGGACTACGCACCGCATTGGTTTCAGCGCTTGCATCGATTTGCGGTTCGACGGACTTGTCGCGCCGCGGTTCATTGACTTTCTGGGCATCGTTGCGAGGCGGGCGATCGCCGCGATCCTGACCCGACTGCGGCCCACGATCTTTGCGGTCGCGATCACCGCGTTTGCGGTCGCCATCGCTGCTACCACCACGTCCACCACGACCACCCCGCTCGCTGCGGTCGCGGTCGGTTCGGCCATCGCGTCCATCACGTTTTGCTGGACGCGATTCGGCGATCGGTTGCGGCGCAGGCGCGGGCTCGGCCGCGAACATGCTCATGAAGCGCTTCCAAAGCGAGGGTGCAGGTGTTGCAGCAACTGGTGTGGCAACGATCGCGTGGCGCGTCGGCGAAGGATCGGCGGCCATCGGTGCAGGTTGCGCAGGTGTAATGCCCTTAACCAATGGCTCGGGTCGGCTGGGTTTGGCTTCGATTTCAGCGGCCTTGGTTGCCGCTTCTTCTACCGGGCGATTGACCATTTCATAGCTTGGTGTGGCGAGATCCAATTTTTCGGAATCGCTGCGCAAACGCTCCATTTCGTAGTTCGGCGTTTCCAGATGGATGTTTGGAATCAGCAACACATTGACCTTGAAACGCATTTCGATTTTGTGAATGTCCTGACGTTTTTCGTTCAACAGGAACGTCGCAACATCGACGGGCACCTGGGCGTGAACCGCGCCTGTGCCTTCCTTCATGGCTTCCTCTTGAATGATGCGCAGGATGTGCAGCGCCGATGAGGCGGTATCGCGGATATGGCCGAGACCATGGCAGCGCGGGCAAGGAATGTATGACGACTCTGACAGCGCCGGCTGCAGGCGCTGGCGCGAAAGTTCCAACAAACCGAAGCGGGAAATCTTGCCGGTCTGCACGCGCGCGCGGTCGTGATGCAATGCGTCGCGCAAGCGGTTCTCGACTTCGCGTTGATTCTTGGTTGACTCCATGTCGATGAAGTCGATCACGACG
>JANOKK010000020.1:0-6219 GCA_031419255.1 Betaproteobacteria bacterium | reverse complement strand
GCTTTGCTCAGGATGACAGCATTATTGGAATAGAAATGGCACAAGCAGAATTCCCATCAGGAGCGAACCATGATTGAACTCACCATCAACGATATGACCTGCGGCGGCTGTGTCGCGAGCATTACTCGCGTCGTCAAGCAGCTCGATGCGAATGCGACCGTCAACGCGGATGTCGGCACCAAACGCGTTGCCATCGACAGCCACATCGATTCCGCAGCGCTCGTCGCCGCCATCGAGAATGCCGGCTATCACCCGGTGGCGCGCGCGTAAGTTCCGGCGTCAAATCTTGCCCGACACTGCACATTCGTCGATCACCCCGCGCGCAACGCTGACGCTGGCGATCACTGGCATGACCTGCGCGTCGTGCGCGAACCGCGTCGAGACGGCGCTCGCGCGCGTGCCCGGTGTCGTTGCAGCCAATGTGAACCTCGCGACCGAGCGCGCGACACTTACGTCGCCGGCTGAAAAGCGCATCGACCACCGCCTTGCGATTGCGGCGATCGAACAAGCGGGCTATGGCGTTGCACGCGAAACGATGCGCTTCAACATAGGTGGAATGACCTGCGCCTCCTGCGTCGGTCGCGTCGAGCAGGCAATAGTCAAATTGTCGGGCGTTGAAACAGTCACGGTCAATCTCGCCACCGAAACCGCGCAGGTCGAGATCATTTCCGGCGCGCTTACGTCGACTGATGTTGTCAATGCCGTTACGCGCGCCGGCTATACCGCTTCGCTGCAATCGGCGACAGCATCTGCCACCGCAACACCCCACCACGGCGGCGCGCAGGTGATTGCCGCCGCGATCCTGACACTGCCGCTGGTGGTGCCAATGGTCGCAGCACCGTTTGGCATGCATCTGATGCTACCGGCATGGATGCAGTTTTTGCTGGCGACGCCGGTGCAATTCTATTTGGGTGCGCGCTTTTATCGCGCCGGATGGAAAGCGCTATTGGCCAAGACCGGCAACATGGACTTGCTGGTGGCACTCGGTACCAGTGCGGCGTATGGCTTGAGCGCTTATTTGTGGCTCCAGCATGCGCCCGACGCGATGGCGCATTTGTATTTTGAGGCCTCCGCCGTGGTGATCACGCTGGTGCTGCTCGGCAAATGGCTGGAGGCGCGCGCAAAACGTCAAACCACCGAAGCGATACGTGCGTTGCAGGCGTTGCGGCCGGAAACCGCGCGCGTGCGACGCGATGGCGTTGACATCGATGTGCCAATCGATTCAGTGCGCGTGGCGGAACTGGTTGTCGTGCGACCGGGTGAGCGCGTGGCAGTGGATGGCATCGTCCTCGAAGGTGAATCGCAGGTCGATGAATCATTGATTACCGGCGAGAGTTTGCCGGTAGCAAAAATCGCCGGTGCGCGCGTGACTGGCGGTGCGGTCAACGGCGAGGGATTGCTGATCCTGAAAACGGCCGCGATCGGCGCCGAAAGCACACTCGCGCGCATCATTCGCATGGTCGAGTCCGCGCAAGCCGGCACAGCACCGATACAGCGCATGGTGGATCGGGTGAGCGCGATATTTGTGCCGGTGGTACTGGCGGCGGCGGTGCTCACGTTTGCGGGTTGGTGGATTGCCAATGGCGATTGGCAGCAAGGTTTATTGAATGCGGTCGCAGTACTGGTGATCGCCTGCCCTTGCGCGCTGGGGCTCGCGACACCAACCGCAATCATGGCAGGCACCGGCGTGGCTGCGCGTCATGGCATTCTGATCAAGGATGCGCTGGCACTGGAAACGGCGCATCGCGTGGGCATCGTTGCGTTCGACAAAACCGGCACGCTGACCGAAGGCAAGCCGAAGCTCATCGCCTGCGAGTCAGCGCCGGGCAGCGGCGACCGTCGTGCGCTATTGGTGCTCGCGGGCGCCATTCAGCACAACAGCGAACACCCGTTGGCGCGGGCGGTGATGGATGTTGTCCGCAAAGAGCACATCGACATTGCGCCGGCGGAAAACGTGAAATCGTTGCCGGGTCGCGGCGTGCAGGCGAGCGTTGCCGGTCGCACATTGGCGATTGTCGCCACAAGACAAATAGTGGAAATGAAACTGGCGATCGATGAAACGTTGAACGCGCAATCGGAAAAATTTCAAGGCGAAGGCCGCACGGTTTCGTGGCTGATTGATATCGATGCAAATGCAATTCTGGGCATGTTCGCATTCGGCGACACACTAAAACCCTCCGCGCAAAACGCGATTGCGCGCCTGCATGCGCTCGGCGTGAAAACTGCGCTCATCAGCGGCGACAATCGCGGCAGCGCCGGGGCGGTCGCAAAAGAATTGGGTATCGACGATGTGCATGCCGAGGTGCTGCCCGCCGACAAGGCTCGCATCATCGCGAAACTAAAAGACGGCGGACAAATGGTTGCGATGGTCGGCGACGGCATCAACGATGCGCCGGCGCTGGCCGCAGCCGATATCGGCATCGCCATGTCCACCGGCACCGATGTCGCGATGCACGCGGCCGGGATTACGCTGATGCGCGGCGATCCGGCACTGGTGGCGGATGCGCTGGATATTTCGCACCGCACTTACGCCAAGATTCGACAGAATTTGTTCTGGGCGTTTGCTTACAACGTGATCGGCATTCCGGCGGCGGCGTTCGGGCTATTGAATCCGATGATCGCGGGTGCCGCGATGGCGTTCTCAAGCGTGAGCGTGGTGTCGAATGCGTTGTTGTTGAGGCGGTGGCGACCGGGCAAGTAGTCGTTGATCGCTTTCACCCCGGTAATTTAAAGGTACACGTCATCCTGAGCAACGCGAAGGATCTGCTTGCGACGAGATCCTTCGCGTTGCTCAGGATGACACATCAATATGAACGATCCGGCAATCAGTGCGCCTTGCTCGGCGCCTTGATCACCAGCGTGCCGGCGATCTTGTCGTGCCAGCCTTGTTTTTTCGCATCAAACCCCACCCAGATCAGGCCGAGTAGCAATGGAATCATCGAGACGTAATAGCCGAGGTAGCGAAGGATTGCCTGTCCGACGCTGATTGTCCCCAGTGTCGCCGCGTCGACCACGCGTGCGCCGATCACCATCTTGCCGGGTGTCGCCTGACGTGTGAGCCAGAAAATGATGATCGCGACGGCGGGGAAAATGTATTGCACCAGTAAATCGACCGGGCCTGCGACAAACTTGTTCTCGACGAGCGCGAAATATCCGGTGCCATAGACGGCCAGAATCACCGGCACAATAATCATCATCGCGCAGATTGTATCGATGATCGACGCCAGTACCCGCGCCCAAAAACCGACGTATTCGACATCCATATTGTTTTCCATCGCGTTTTCCATTTGATGCTCCTGAGTTGAGGCAATGTATTCCCGCTGGCGCTCA
Organism: Betaproteobacteria bacterium; assembly: GCA_031419255.1. Classification (GTDB taxonomy): domain Bacteria; phylum Pseudomonadota; class Gammaproteobacteria; order Burkholderiales; family Usitatibacteraceae; genus UKL13-2. Next base: position 2,889 of record JANOKK010000020.1, on the reverse strand, counting down.
TGCTACGCTACCGCGACGCAAATGTTGAGGGTCGCGATGCAATGACGCCGATGCCGCTGGAAGGACTGAAAGTATTGGAAATGGGCACGCTGATCGCGGGGCCGTTTTGCGGGCGGCTGCTCGCCGAATTCGGCGCCGAGGTGATCAAGATTGAGTCGCCCGGCGAGGGCGACCCGCTGCGCAAATGGCGCAAGTTGCATGATGCCGATGGCGATCCCACCAGCTTGTGGTGGTATGCGCAATCGCGCAATAAAAAATCGGTGACGGTCAATCTGCGCGAAAAGGACGGCCAGGAAATCGTTCGCAAATTGGCGCTGGGTGCCGACATCATCGTCGAGAATTTCCGTCCCGGCACGATGGAGAAATGGAACCTCGGCTTTGATGCGCTCGCGAAAGACAATCCGAAACTGATCATGGTGCGGCTCTCCGGTTATGGCCAGACCGGGCCGTACAAGGATCGCGTCGGTTTCGGCGCGATCGGCGAATCGATGGGTGGCATGCGCTACATCACCGGCTATCCTGATCGGGCACCGGTGCGGGTCGGTATCTCGATCGGCGATTCGCTGGCGGCGATGTACGGCGCGATGGGAGCGTTGATGGCGCTGCATTCGCGGCATCAATCCGGGCGCGGGCAAGTGGTCGATGTGGCGTTATATGAAGCGGTGTTCTCATTGATGGAATCGATGTTGCCGGAGTTCGCCATGACCGGTTTCGTGCGCGAACGCTCGGGTGCGAGCCTGCCGGGAATCGTGCCATCGAACACCTACCTCTGCGGGGATGGGCAATACGTGGTCATCGGTGCCAACGGCGATTCGATATTCAAGCGCATGATGCGCGCGATCGGCCGCGAGGATTTAGCCAATGATCCGGGCGTGGCCGACAATGCGGGACGCACCGCGCGCACTGATGAACTCGATGCGGCAATCGGCGCGTGGACGGGCACGCATCCGCTTGAACATGTGCTGGGCACTTTGGACAAAGCCGATGTTCCCTCGGGGCGCATTTTTTCCATCGCCGACATCGTGAAGGACATGCAATATCAGGCACGCGGCATGATTGAAAAACACAAACTCGGAGATAATGAGGAGGTGTGGCTGCCGGGGGTGGTACCGAAATTGTCGGCCACGCCGGGCGGCACCAAATGGATCGGGCCGAAGTTGGGGGCACATACGGCGGAAGTGTTGGCGTCGGTGGGTTATAGCGCGGCGGCACAGGCAGAATTGAAAGGGCGGGGGATTATTTGAGCCGCGCGCCCCTACGAAGGAAAAGATGAAACAACGCATCTACATCAATGACGTCGCCGTGCGCGACGGCTTCCAGATCGAAAAGGATTTCATTCCGACCGAGAGCAAAATTGCGCTCATCGATGCGCTGTCCGCGACCGGTATCGCAAAAATCGAAGTCACCTCCTTCGTGCATCCGAAGCTGGTGCCGAATATGGCCGACGCGGTCGAGGTACTGACCCACATTCATCGTGCCAAGGATGTCGTCTACAGCGTGTTGGTGCCGAATTTGAAAGGCATGGAGCGCGCGATTCAAACCCATCGCAGCGGTGGCAGAATCGACGAAATCAATCTCGTCATGTCGGCCTCCGAAACGCACAACCGCGCCAACGTCAATCGTCGTTGCGAGGAGTCCTTCACCGATTTCGCGGTGATGATTCAAATGGGTAAGGACGCGGGCATTCGCATGAACGGCACCGTCTCGACTTCGTTCGGCTGTCCATTCGAGGGCTATGTTCCGGAAGCGCGGGTGCTTGGTTTCGCGCAACGCTATGTCGATCTCGGCTTCGACGGTGTGACGCTTGCCGACACCACCGGCATGGCGAATCCGGCGCAGGTGGAACGCCTTTCTGCGGCGGTGGTGAAACAATTTTCCGGCACGGGTCTCACGCTGCATTTTCACAATACCCGTGGCATGGGTTTGGCGAATGTGCTGGCCGGCATTCGCGCCGGCATCGTGCATTACGATGGTTCGCTCGCGGGGCTCGGCGGCTGCCCGTTTGCGCCCGGTGCCACCGGCAACATTTGCACCGAGGACATGGTGAATATGTTGGAGGACATGGATTTCGATACCGGCGTTGATCTGGATTTATTGCTCGCCGCTGCCGTCAAAATGCCGATGGTGGTTGGGCACGATGTTCCTGGACAGGTGATGCGCGCGGGAAAAACACTGCATCTGCACGCCGTGCCGGACAAACTCTACACACAATGAGCACAATGATAAATTCGCGAATGGGGTTCCGAAAAATTGCGCTGGCGATTGGCGTTGCAATGTTGTCCAGCACAACCTCCGCCAACGATTTCAGCGATGTCAAACAACTCACGCAAGACGCATTTTTGCGTTTGGCAAAAGACCTGGCCTCGGTAACGGCGTTACGCGCGTTGTCTCCGGGAGTGACGCTCAATTTGCTCGGCTTCGATATCGGCGTGGAAGTCGGTGTCACCAAGGTCGACGATGCCGCCGCGTGGCGCAAGGCCGGTGGCGGAGCGACCGATGTAGTAACGCCGCGCTTGACCGTTCACAAAGGGCTCGCCGCCGGATTCGATATTGGTGCCAGTATCGGTACCGCAGGCGGCAGCGGTTTATCCACGATCGGCGCGATCATGCGCTACCAGTTGATCGAGCCGGCAACAATTACGCCTGGCGTGACGCTACGATTGACCGGCAACCGCGAATACGGCAACCGCGCCTTGAGTGTGCGTAGCCTCGGCGCGGATGTGGTGGTGGCGAAACCACTGGTGGTGATTACGCCCTATATTGGGTTAGGCGCGGTGCGCACCGAGACATCCGCCGAAATGCGCTCCGACGCGCAAAGCTTCACGGTTAGCGCCAGAATCGAAGCTTACGAGGGCGAAATCCTGGTTTTCGAACGTGATTTCGAAGAGA
>JANOKK010000019.1:0-6772 GCA_031419255.1 Betaproteobacteria bacterium | reverse complement strand
TTATTGAAAGGCCAGAACTGGCCTGACCCTTCGCGCCGCAGACTCTCTTGAGTTGATTTCTCGGCCAGCGTGTCGGTTGTGGTTCGGCGTCGTCCCATGGTGATGGCCATCGGTCAATGTCGCACCATCGGAAAGGCATCCCAATTGTCCGCCACCGAAATGATCTCGTCGACGGCGGCCTGCACCGCGTTTTCACTCGCCATCCTGATGGCAAACGCGTGCGCGGCTTGCCTGAACGCGGGCTCTGTCACCACTCGCACGATTGCCTCACGAATGCGCGCGGGTGGCGCGTTCGCCGGCACCCGCACACCCGCGCCACGTGCGGTGACACGGGCCGCGTTGTCGGGCTGGTCGCCGACCAGCGGGATACACACCAACGGCACGCTGTGAGCCAACGCTTTCATCAAGCTGCCGAGGCCACATTGCGTCACCATCGCATCGACATGCGGCAACACGGCGGCATGTGAGATGAACTTTTCCAGAACGACGTTGGAGGGTACGGTGAATTGGGACGCCGCCAATGTTGGGCCCAGCGTCACCACCGCATGCACCGGGAGCCCGGTCAGCGCCTCAAGAATGCGATTCATGAGCGGTACCTGGCCTTGATCGAGCGTGCTGAGACTGACCAACAGGCGCGGCAAGCGCTCCGATGCGGGCCACGGTGGACGCCAAAAAGTTGGTGCCTCATTGTCCAGCGGCGTCCCAACCAACCGTACGTTTGCGGGCATCCTGCGAGTGGGAAAGTCGAAGTGCGGGCTCATCAACATTACCGCCCGCGCCGCACGGTCGTATTGTGCAAAGTACCCGCGAAGCGGCGGCAGCCCCAGATTGATGCGCGCCTGATTCAGTGGCGGAAGGGCGTTGTTCGCATAGAGGTGATTCACGACGAACGTGCCAGCCGCATCACGCAGGCGACCTGCAAGACCCACGGCAGGTTCCCAGCCCGGACCATAGGGAGGCCTTCCTGCAACGGGTTGCGGGGACAGCGTATGAAAAAGCGCGACCGCCGGAATGCCAGCGGCTTCCGCTGCGACGAGAGCACCGACCAGGACGTAGTCCGCCACCAACGCGTCAGCCGGATCATGCCGGAGTTCTTTTGCAACCTCGTCGGCCCAATGCGGGAGCCAGCACTGCACATGTGCTTCTCTTGCAACGGAGCGGAAAGCATTCGGCGTCCAACCGCAGTACGCGCCGTGGCAATAAGGCGTCGCGACAAGCGGGTGGACATCCGGTTCCCGCAGCCGCAAGACCCTTGCGCCGGTCGCATGCAGTGCTTTCAAAAGTTGTCCGCTTACCGGCAGCCGGGAGTGGCGAACGCCGGGCCCGACAAGAACCCGGACCTGATGCCCAAGCGCAACCAAGCGCGCCACGATCGGGAGAAGCTGCGGAATGTTTCCGCCGCCCTGAAACATCGCGATCAGAAGATTCCGGCGATTAGCCATAGCAACGCTCGCACCTCACCTTTTGCGCGGCACAATGTGCCTTCAATGGTCACACGTTCTCAGTCGGCGCGGATGTTCGCCTTGCGGATTACGCCGCCCCACTTTTCCGACTCGGCGCGAATAAGCTGGCGGAAGGCATCGGAACCTTCGGTGGCGATGTCGGCGCCGATTGCATGGAGTTTCTCCTGCATCGCCGGCGTTTGAAGGTAAGCGCGCGTTGCCTCATCGAGACGGCGGATCACCTCAGGCGGAGTGCCTGCGGGTGCCACCAGCCCGAACCAGCTGGACACGTCGTAGCCGACGATGCCGGCTTCGGCGAGCGTCGGCACATCCGGCAGATTCGGCGAGCGCGATGCGCTGGTCACCGCGAGCGCGCGCAGCGTTCCCGCCTTCACGTGCGGCAACACCACCGGCATGTTTTCAAATGCGACCAGCACCTCGCCGCCGAGGACGGCGCTGATCGATAACGCACTTGATTTATAGGACACGCCGACCAGATCGGTCGAGGTCATCGACTTGAAAAGCTCGGTGCCCAAATGCACGGTTGTTCCGGCCCCGGGGGACGCGTAGTTGTATTTGCCCGGATTCCTGCGCAGCAGGTCGACAAGATCTTTTACCGTTCGCATCGGGCTTGCGGCATTGACCACCACGACATTCGGAATGCGCGCGATCAGCCGCACCGGCTGCAGGTCGCGTTGCGGGTCGTAGGCAAGTGATTTGTAGAGATGCGAATTGATCGCCAGTGCGGCGGCGCCGATCAGCAGCGTATAGCCGTCGGGCTTCGCCTGCGCCACCGCCTGATTGCCGATGTTGGTGCCCGCGCCCGCGCGATTTTCGACGATGACCGCCTGACCCAACTCCTTGGGCAAGCCCGCCGCAAGCAGGCGCGCGAAAATATCCGTGGTGCCACCGGGCCCGCCCGGCGCGACGATGGTAATGGTGCGAGTCGGCCACGTTTGCGCCGCGGCCGGAAAAGTGATGAGCACAGACAGACCAATGGCGGCGAGGCATCGATGGAAAATATTCATGATGGGCATTCCTTTCAAGAAACGCTTCGTGGCCACAATGACGGGGTGTGACGCGAGCGGTATTTGCCGCCAGCATCGGCCCATCGGCATCGGAATACAATACGCCCAACCGGCAAACCACTTGTGACGGGAGGTCACATGTCGCGCATAGGGGATCGCGGTGAAATGGAAGCATTCGTGCGCTCAGTGGAACTGGGCAGCTTTTCCGCTGCCGCGCGCGAGCTGAAGCTTACCCCCTCGGCACTTTCCAAGCTGGTCACGCGGCTCGAAGGCATGCTCAAGGTGCGGCTGGTTCATCGCACCACGCGCCTCATTCAGCCGACCGCTGAAGGCGAATTGTTCATGGCGCGGTGCCGGCGGATCCTTGCCGAAATGGAGGATGCCGAGATGGAGGTGGGCCGTGCCCGCGACGCGCCACGCGGACGGCTGCGGATGCACGTGGGCGTCGGTTTCGGCATGCATCAGATGATCAAGGAAATGCCGCGATTCCTGGATCGCTATCCGGAAGTGCAACTCGATCTGGTGGTCGAGGATCGCCGCGTCGATATGACGCGGGAGAACATCGATATTTCGGTGCAGCCCTGGGCGTCCGACACAACCGCTTTCGTCGTTCGCCGACTGTTTGATTTTGACCGCATCACCTGCGCATCGCCCGCCTACCTGAAGCGTTATGGCGCGCCGCACACGCCCGAGGATCTGGCGCGCCACCGCTGCATGGGAGTGTCGAGTGTGCCCAACAATATGCGCTGGCAATTTCAGACGCCCAAGGGGCCGCGCATGATCGACATTGACCCGGATATCGGCGTCAACAATGCGGACTGCGTTTATCGATTCGCGCTTTCCGGATTCGGCATCGTGCGCCTCAGTGAGTACGTCGTGGCTGAGGCATTGCGCGATGGGCGACTGGTGAAAGTGCTCACAGAATTTCACCGGCCAGAGCAGCTCACCATGCTCGCCCTGTATCCCCACGAGCGGCATCGGTTGCCGCGCGTGGCGGCGATGCTGGCGTTTCTTGTGGCCACGTTTGCGAATCGTCCATGGCGAAAGAAAAGGATGAAAACTTGAGCAGAAAACAACCGGCCTGCGTTTGCATTGCTATGGGTTGTCGCCGGTTTGGCGGCACACTGGCCGCCGACCTGCCCCATTTCGGGTAACGTGGATAATGTGCCTTCCCCATCAAAACCGCAACTTCGCACGCGGCCAGATCGCATGAAAACAAAACACTTCCCCTACCGGCTCGACAAACGCTGGGCCGCGCTATTCCTGACGCTCGGCGTGCGTGAAAAAGACGGCGTGACCATCACCGGCAAGGGCGAACTGATCGCCACCTTCGGACGATTCACGGTGAAGACCCTGCTCGACAACATTGATCACACAAAAATCACCGGCCCTCACCGCTGGTACACCGCCGTCGGATTGAGGCTAAGCCTTGCCGACGATGGCGTCACGTTCGGCACCAACCACCAGAAGGGCCTGAGCATCGCGTTCGTGGAGAAGATTCCGAGGGTGATCGGGTTCAGGAAACACTCCACGCTGTGGGTGAGTGTTGCCGATCCGGAAGGTCTCGCGGCGGCAATCGGGAAGTAGCGGGCGAGGGAGTGTTTAGTTGTGGTTGCAGGCGATTTCAATTCAGGCAGTTGTTCGATTGTGCCCGACTCAAATTCCCAAAACTTGGGTGTGCGCTAAGCACTCCCCGATTTCGCCAAATCGCTGAAGTACTCGTAATCCTCGGTATTCACCAGCGAGCGGCGAAATTCCACCGGCGCATCGTTGAACGTGAGTGCGACGCGACGGATTTCCAGCAGCGGATCGCGGATCTTGATGCCGAGAATATCCGCGCTTTCGCTGTCGGCCAACCGCGCGCGCAGGCGTTCGGCCGAACGCACCACGGTAATGCCGTAGGCGCTTTGGTAGAGGTGATAAATCGTGTTGGGCCGATTCTTGAATTTCGAGGCGGTGAGTTTCGGGAACAGCGTTTGCGGAATCACGATGGTGTCGAAAATGATCGGTGCGCCGGCAAGCTTCAGGACGTTTTTCGCGCGGAAAACTTTTGCGCCACTTTTGACGCCCAGATGCCCCGCCTCTTCGCCGTCCGCCACGCCGCTGGCGAAAGACAGCATGACGACCTCGGGCGTGAGTTTGCTGCCATCGTTATGCACAATGTGGAAAAAGTGAAACATCAGGCGCGCCCGATTGTGCGCGGCGACAAATGTGCCGCGCCCTTGTTGCCGAATCAGGATGTTTTCCACCACCAATTCATCAACGGCCTTGCGCACCGTACCGACGGCCACCTTGAAGCGTTCCGCCAGCTTCCATTCCGCCGGGATCACGCCACCGGGCTTCCATTCGCCGCCGCTGATGGTTTCCGTCAACAGGCGTTTGACTTCTTTGTAGAGGGGCGTGTCCAGCGCCGCGCCGGTGGCAAGCTGGTGGTGCCGCGTTGGGTCTTCCCATTTGCGCATAAGTGTCGATTTCCCGGTTGGAACGGCATCATCATAGCGAGACTGTGGTGAAGCTACAACTCATATAGATGACCTAATTGACTTTGTGCGCGCCAATGAATAAGATGGAATTTGGGCGCATCCCGCGATCTACGGTTGGGTTGGGAAAATGGTTGCAGGGCGGGTTGCCGTTTATGGCGCCGCGTATTCCGGCGCAGTCGTTCAATTTGAAATTCGAGGGTGAGGCAATGATTCATTTTGTGCTGCACGAAGCAAAAGACACCGTGGCGGTCGCCGTGGTGGAAGGCATCAAACCGGGCGCCGAATTGACGGCCTGGATCATGGACGATGACAAGCAATTTCCGATTCGCGCGTTGCAGGAAATTCCCATCGGACACAAGATCGCGCTGAAAGATATGGCGGTCGGCGATACGGTCTTCAAATACGGCACCGATATCGGCCGCGTGGTCGCACCGATCAAGGCGGGCGAGCACGCGCACGTACACAACATTAAAACCAAGCGCTGGTAGCGTAAGACTCGTCAGGCCTCATTTGGCGACGGCGCGACTCATGTGCGTCGATACGAATTTTCGCAAGGTAAGAACCTTGCTCAAATTCGCGCCTCGCCTGAGCGCCGCTCGCTACGCCTTCTGAGACTTACGAATCGCAATTATTAAGGAATTCACATGTCAGTCATTTCCAAGAACACCACTTTCTGGGGCTATCGTCGCGAGAACGGTCGCGTCGGCATACGCAATCACGTCATCGTCATGCCGGTCGATGATTTGTCGAATTCGGCGGCCGAGGCGGTTGCGCACAATGTCAAAGGCGTGCTGGCGATCCCGCATCCGTATGGCCGGCTGCAATTCGGCGCTGACCTGGATTTGCATTTCCGCACGCTGATCGGTGCCGGCTGCAACCCCAACGTCGCCGCCGTGGTGGTGATTGGCATTGAAGACGGCTGGACGAAAAAAGTCGTCGATGGCATCGCGAAATCAGGCAAGCCCGTAGTCGGCTTCGGTATCGAGCAGCACGGCGATCACGACACTATTTATCGTGCCTCCAAAGCCGCGCGCGAACTATTGCAAAACGCATCTGAGTTGCATCGCGTCGAGTGTCCGATCAATGAATTGTGGGTCTCGACCAAGTGCGGCGAATCCGATACCACTTCCGGTTGCGGCGCGAATCCCACGGTCGGCAATGCCTTCGACAAACTCTATGAGCTCGGCAGCACGCTGGTGTTCGGCGAGACGACGGAAATCACCGGCGGCGAAAAAGTCGTGGTTGAGCGCTGCCGCACGCCGAAGGTCGCGGAAGATTTCATGGCGATGTTCAATCGCTATCAGGATGTGGTGAATCGCCACAAGACGAGCGATCTCTCGGATTCGCAACCGACCAAAGGCAACATCCTCGGTGGCCTCACGACCATCGAAGAAAAAGCGATGGGAAACATTCAAAAGATCGGCAAAAAATGTCTGGTCGATGGCGTGCTCGACAAAGCCGAAACACCGACCGGGCCGGGCCTTTGGTTCATGGATTCCTCATCCGCCGCCGCCGAGATGGTCACACTCTGTGCCGCCGCCGGCTACGCGGTGCATCTTTTCCCCACCGGGCAAGGCAATGTGATCGGCAATCCGATTTTGCCGGTGATCAAGGTCTGCGCGAACCCGCGCACCGTACGCACGATGAGCGAACACATCGACGTCGATTCCTGCGCGCTGTTGCAACGCGACATGGTGCTCGATGAAGCCGGCGACAAGTTGCTCGACATGATGTTGCGCACCGCGAATGGCCGGTTGACGGCGGCTGAGGCGTTGGGGCATCGCGAATTTGTGTTGACGCGGCTGTACGAGAGCGCGTA
>JANOKK010000018.1:0-1182 GCA_031419255.1 Betaproteobacteria bacterium | reverse complement strand
TCAGCACCCGATTGCCCGCCGCAAGCGCGCCCGCGAGCGGGGCGACCGCCAGCATGATCGGATAATTCCACGGCACGATGATGCCGACCACGCCCAGCGGCTGCGGGCGGATCTCGTTGCGTGCGGGCAGAAACCACATCGAGGCCCAGGAGCGCTTTGATTTCATCCACGATTTCACGTGCTTTCGCGCATCGCGCACGGTGCCGATGGCCGGGAATATTTCAAGCAGGCGCGTCTCATGCACGCTGCGATTGCCAAAATCCGCACTGATCGCGGATTCGATCGAGGCCGTGTTTTCAACGAGCAGATTTTCCAGTTTAAGTAACGCGTCGCGCCGCGCCAATACAGACGGCATGCGATCACGTTCAACGCCTTTCTGCGCAGCGGCGAAAGTAGCGTGCAGGAAAGTTGAATTGATTGGGGTGGGTTCGCTTTGATCCATTTGTTGATATTTTTCGCTGTTGGGTGATTAGAATACCAGTGCCCGGCACTCTTGAGCATTCTTAAGTCAAATCGATTCGATGGTTTACTCTACGCGTTGGTGGTGATGTATGGCTTATGGACTCAACATCAATGCTTGAACGACTGAAACAACTGGAAGCCCTGCGTGGACGCGAAGCGCGTGCCGACGCGAGCGACGTGGCGTTTCATGCCTCCATCAAGGCAGTCAAACTCTGGCAACAACAGCGATTGCGCCGCTGTTATGCTGATTTGGCGGCGGATCCGCGATATGCAAGGGCCGTGGCGTTTTTTTTGGATGAACTCTACGGCACCAAGGATTCGGCGATCCGTGATCGCGATTTGATCCGCATGTATCCGACGATGAAACGCGTGTTGCCGAAATTCGCCTTCGATACCGTTGATCGCGCGCTTGAGCTTGACGTATTGGCCGAAGAATTCGATCAGGCGATCGCACGGCATCTTGGCGCGGTTCCAATCTCTGAGGTTAACTATGCAGCGGCATTTCGCACTGTTGATCGACGCGCGGATCGGCTGCGGCAAGTGGAATTGATGCGCGAGGTCGGTAAAGGGCTGGATCGCGTGGTTAAAAAGCCATTGATCTACACCACGTTAAAAATGTTGCGCCGCCCCGCTGCGATGGCGGGGCTGGGCGAGATCCAGCCCTTTACCGACCTCGCGCATCAATTCCACTTGCCGCAGCCGATCCGCGCGTCGATCAAC
>JANOKK010000017.1:0-13196 GCA_031419255.1 Betaproteobacteria bacterium | reverse complement strand
ACCCCGCAGCTTGCTGCGGGGCTGTTCATTTTCATTGTGGCGGTTGCTTTGCATTGGCTTTCTGTTGGATGCGCTTGGCATCGCTCCATCAGAGCTTCGAAGGGCTCGGCGCCATCGAGGAATAAGCCGTCATCGACCATGTGTTGATAGTCGGTAGCCAATTTGGTCAACGCGCCGTCATCAGGTACAAGCTGGAGCGCTCCTGCGACCGCTGCGTGATAGTCGATGACATTGCCATGCGTGTTCTTCTCTGCAAAGAACACGCTCTTGTGATCGGCAACTGCGCGGGCGAGGGCTTTGTCCGCGATGGCGGCGTCGGCGAAACCGGCGGTATCCAGTCGCGTCACGTCGTGCCAGTGACGCGCGAAGCGGTCACCGCCACGGAACTCGCCTTGCGCGCAAAAGGCGTGAATCGCCGTGGCCTTCTCCCAGAAGGTGCGCTCGGCACGCATGACTTGCGGTGCGGCGATCGGAAACCCCACTCCTTGCAGATACGTGGCCGCATCGCAGCGGATGACCCGCAGTTCGCTGGGCTCGCCGGTCGAGCGGGCACCGAACTCCAGCATGACGGTGGATGCGACGTAGCCGGTACCGGTAGCCAATGGTGAGTAGTCGATGAACACTTTGTCGCCCTCGGCGCGTGCAATTGCCGGTAGTCCATGCTGTTCAAGGTCATGCTTGAGACGCGGCACGATCTCGGTGCCGACCCAGTCACACAGACGCGCACGAATCTCCTTGCTCCATTTCTTCTCCTGGCTCTTGCTGGCCGGCAGCGGGGCGTCCGCATCGCCGACCAGATCACCCGCGATGGCGCGGATGTCGTAAGTCAGATCCACGTCTTCGGAGAAGCGCCGGATGACGCCATAGGCTTTCGACAACGACGTGCCGCCCTTGAATACCAAGTGCTCCGCGTAGGGGCCGACAAAGAGGTGTTGCAGCGACCAAACCACCCATATGTCTTTTTCCAGCAGATGGGGCAGCAGGCCCGATGTGTTTGCTGCGGCGTTGAGCGCGTCCAAGCGTTCAGTGGTGGAGAGTTGGAAGAACTCAACCATGGGTCACCAGGGCGCTGACCTCTTGAGCCAGCCACGTCGGCAAGCGTGATCGCGCCGACGCAACTTCTTTCAATTCGGATGGTGGCAGTTTGGCGCGCAATTTCTGGATTGCTTCGCCGGCTTTTTCCGGCCCGAGCCAAGCGAGCGCACGCACCACCTCACCGGCAGCCCGCCCGGGAAAGATCAGTTGCCAAATCGGTGCGTGCCGGAATTCGACCATCTGCGCGCCCAGCTTCAAGCGGCGACTGGGGCCGGACGTGAGATAGACCGCCCGCATCGGCACCTGTGTGGTCAGGCCCAGCGAATTGGCGGCGGCAGCACCGTGCGAAACGATGATTTCTCCACGCTGATTCGCCAGGCCCTCGACCATCTTGGCGGCTGACGGCGCGCGGGTGCCAAAGCGGCTTTCGACGGGCAGGACATAGATGCCTCGCCCAGCACGCAGCAGGGTGCGACGCCGCACCAAACGAGACAGCACTTGGTCCACGGCGGCGCGGCTGCCCAAGTGCAACAGTTCTTTGGCGACCAAAGGCGTGCCTTCCGGCAGTCCGGCAGCGTGCGCAAGTACCTGTTTGGCTAGGGTGTGCATGGGGCAGATTCCAATTGTGTCAGAAGTATATATAAAAATCTGACAGTCATCAAGATCCAAGCACCCCACCCGAGGCGGCGCATGTGATCATACGCACGACTTACTTACCGGGTACTGAACCATGGTTGCACGCGATCCATCATCGGAGTTAAAGGCCGAAAACGCCCGCCTGATCGCGCTGCTGGAAGCAAACGGCATTCAATGGCGCATGCAGCAGCTCGAGCGCTCATCGCCAAACTCAATGCCGGAGCCCTCACGGCTTTCCACGGACGAGAAGGTGGCGCTGTTTCGCCGCTTGTTCCGGGGGCGCACGGATGTCTACCCGATACGTTGGGAGAGCAAGACCACCGCCAGATCGGGTTACTCACCGGCCTGTGCCAACGAGTGGCGTGCGGGTGTTTGCGAGAAGCCACGCATCAAGTGCGGGGACTGTGGCAATCGAATGCTGATTCCGCTGTCGGATGCGGTTCTGTACGAACATCTTACCGGCAAGCATACGGTTGGCATTTATCCCCTGTTGGAAGACGACACCTGCTATTTCCTCGCGATCGATTTCGACGAAGCCGAGTGGAAAGAAGATGCTCGCGCCTTCGTACAATCGTGTACTGAACTCGGCGTCCCGGCCGCCCTCGAGATTTCGCGCTCCGGCAAAGGGGCACACGCCTGGATATTTTTCGCCGGTCGGGTGTCAGCCCGCGATGCCCGCCGTCTGGGCACGGCCATCATCAGCCATACCTGTTCGCGCACGCGTCAACTGAAGTTGGAGTCTTACGACCGCCTGTTTCCCAATCAAGACACAATGCCTAAGGGCGGCTTTGGCAACCTGATTGCTTTACCTCTGCAGAAGGTGCCGCGCGAGAACGGCTGTAGCATTTTCGTCGATGCGGAATTGCATCACTACGACGACCAGTGGGAATTTCTCGCCTCAATCCAGCCGATGGCACCGCACGACATCGAGCCGACCATCCTGCGTGCGACGGGCAGGGCGCATCCACTGGAAGTCACGTTCATCGACGAAGCAGACTTGGCTACGCCGTGGAAGCGTTCGGCCCCGTCCACGAAGCCGCTGCCGGGCACAATGCCGAAGTCACTCGCTGTGACGCTGAGCAATCTCATCTACTTTGAGAAGGCTCAGTTGCCGCAGTCCCTGGCGAACCGTCTGATCCGCCTAGCCGCGTTCCAGAATCCGGAGTTCTACAGGGCGCAGGCGATGCGGATGTCGGTTTGGGATAAACCGCGGGTGATCGGCAGTGCCGAGAACTATCCGCAACACATTGCCCTGCCGCGCGGTTGCCTGGATGCCGCGCAGGAATTGCTGAGGGACAACGGCATCCGCAGCGACCTCCGTGATGAGCGTTTTGCCGGAGAGTCGCTTGACGTCGCGTTTGCCGGTACGCTACGTGCCGATCAGCAATCGGCGGTTACCGCAATGCTGTGCCATGACGCCGGCGTTCTGTGTGCGCCGACGGCCTTCGGCAAGACGGTTGTGGCCGCAGCGATGATCGCCAGACGCGGGGTGAACACCTTGGTGCTGGTGCACCGTACGGAGTTGCTCAAACAGTGGCAGGAGCGTCTGCACGCTTTCCTGAATGCCGGCATAAGTAAGATCGGCACCATCGGCGGCGGCAAAGCCAAGGCCACGGGAAAGATCGATATCGCGGTGATGCAGTCTCTGTCACGGCAGGGGGAGGTGAACCCATTGGTCGAGAACTACGGCCACGTTATCGTGGACGAATGTCACCACGTCGGCGCGGTGTCATTCGACGCCATTCTGAAGCGCGCCAAGCCGAAATACGTGCTCGGCCTGACCGCCACGCCGTTTCGCCGCGACGGCCAGCAACCGATCATCTTCATGCAGTGTGGCCCGATACGGCACACAGCAGCAAATCCCGCCGGTGCCCCGCACGATCTGGAGGTGGTGCCGTACTCGCTGCATGCACGCATTGACCTGCCAACCGATGCCGGAATTCAGGATGTGTTCCGGCACCTCGCCAACGATCAGGCCCGCACGACCGCAATTTCCGGTGAAATCGAACACGCCTTCAGCCAAGGTCGCAAAGTGCTGGTGTTGACCGAACGCACCGATCATCTCGATGCCATCTCGGCGGCTTTGGACAAAAAGATTCCGTCACTGTTCGTACTGCACGGCCGGATGTCACGGAAGCAGCGAGACGCGCTTATTGGGCAACTTGAAGGTCTGCCACCAGAAGCTCCCCGCGTACTGCTCGCGACCGGCAAGCTGGTAGGGGAGGGCTTCGACCATCCGCCGCTCGACTCACTGGTCTTGGCGATGCCGGTTTCGTGGAAAGGCACCTTGCAGCAATATGCCGGGCGGCTTCACCGTGAGCATGCCAGCAAGGCCGACGTGCGCATTATCGATTTTGTCGACACAGGCCACCCGGCGCTGCGGCGGATGTGGGAGAAGCGCCAGCGCGGATACAAAGCTATGGGGTATCGAATCAAGGAGCGACCTGATTTTGATCGCATCGCCGACCAGACGGATTGACGGAGAATATGCTTGAAATAAAGACAATCCAATCTCTTGAAAATAATCCGGCATGAGTGAATACCAGTACTACGAATTTATTGCCATCGACGAACCATTGACGCCGAAGCAAATGGCGGAACTGCGCTCGCGCTCGTCGCGCGCCAGCATTACGCCGACCAATTTCGTCAATGATTACCAGTGGGGCGATCTCAAGGGAGATCCAGCCGACTGGATGCGGCGATTCTTTGACGCTCACGTCTATGTCGCTAACTGGTGTACTTGCAGTCTGTACTTGCGGGTGCCGAAAAATGCGTTCGATGCCGAGGCACTTCAGATTTTTCAAACCAAATCCGTTTTTTCGGTGGAGCATACGAAGACACACTGGCTGCTTGAGTGGGGGCTGGACGAGAGTGAGAATTATGATCGCTTTGCCGAGGAAGATGGGCGCGGCTGGATGGGCAGGCTGGCACCCTTGCGCGACGAACTTCTGCGTGGCGACATGCGTCCTCTCTATCTTGGCTGGCTGGCTGCCGTGAGTGTCGGAGAAGTTGGCAAGGATGCGACGGAGCCGCCGCCACCGCGCGGCCTTTCCCGGCTGACTGCGGCTCAGCGTTCGCTGACGGAATTTCTCGAAATTGATCCGGACTTGATAGCGGCCGCCGCAATACCGGATCAGCATGCGCCCAAGCTCGATATTGGGAGCGATGCGGAATTGGACGCCTGGATCGCCGAACTTCCAACGGCAGAAAAGGTGGCCACGCTGAAAATGATTATGACGGGCAACGCGCAGCAAGCGGAGCGTCGATTGAAATTGCGCCTCCTTGCCTGGCAGCGCGAACAGCGACCGACAGGCGCCGCCGAGTCGAGGTGCCGCACGGTCGCGGAACTTCAGACGTTGGCGGCGTCCGCTGCTGAGGCGAGAAAAAAGCAGGGGGTGGTGCGGCGCAAAAAGGTTGAAGCTGAGCGTCGTGTGAAGCATGAAAGCCACCTGCGCACACTGGCGGCGGATTTCGATCGATGCTGGCAAGTTGCCGATAAACAGGCTGAACGCGGCATCGCTTCTGCCTACGATGAAGTAAAGTGCTCTCTTGTTGAGTTGGCCGACGCCTACACGCTTTGCGCCTCCCGATCCGACTTCGACCAGAAATTGGCGCAGTTCATGGTTCAGCATGGAAAACGCGGAGCCTTGGTTCGGCGGTTGGAGGGTGCGGGGCTTTTGAAGAAGGCGTAGCGGCGATTGAGGACGAAAATGAAAAGTACGGCCAGGTACTCGACGAAATATCTCGACAAATTGATTGAGGAGGCAACTACCGATGCCTACAACGAATCGGAGCAGGCTGTCGGATTTTTCACCATGATCGAGGAAAATCTTGCCCTTCCATTTGCGACACAAGTGCTTGGGCAAGAGGTCACAGTCACCAAGATCGATATCACCTCGCAGGACCAAATTGTCGCCATTTGCTCGCTTGGAAAGATGACACAGGCTATTCCTATCCTCAATTTACCGATGCCGGCATTGGTACCAAAGGGCGCGGAATGGATTGACGCTTACCACCGCTGGCACGGAAACTAAGCGCAGGCTCGTCTCGGGATACACGCCGATCGCGGCTGAACGCTATTTTCGGGAATCAGCACGAGTTGACGGCAAAACAGACGATAAAATCGTGGGTATCCGAAGAAAGATTTCTTTATGCGGCGACAGTTTACCGGTGCCGCGAATGATCGAATGGGAGTGACCATATGGATGCACTTGCACAATTTCGCAAACTCGCCGTTAAACGTGGCTTGACACCGGGCGCGCGTCTCGACGCCAGCCCCGAGGACTTCGACATCTTGTTGCTTTCGCTTCGGTGTGAATTTTCAGCAACGCGGGAATTTTCCGAACGCGAAGTAAACGACAAGTTGCATCAATGGTTGCAATCGACCGGCGCGATGCTCGATGTCGATCACGTCGAGTTGCGGCGCTGGTTGGTGGATTTCGGGATACTTTCGCGTGACGCTTACGGTCATGCGTACACACTGGCACCCACGCCCGCGCGGCTGAAACAAATGGCAGCCGACATCGCGGCAATTGATTTCCGCCGCGAATTTGCGGACGCCAACGCCGCCGAGCGACAGAAACGCGCCAATCGAAAAGCGGCGTGGCAGCCAACGCAGAATCGCACGGCGAATGGCTGAACGCAAAAATATCTCCTCCGGTGCGCCGTGGGAGTCCGTCGTCGGCTATTCGCGCGCGGTGCGCATTGGCAATCACATTTGGGTCGCGGGTACCACTGCAACGGATGAAGCGGGCAATGTGGTTGCAGCAGGCGATGCCGCCACGCAAACCCGTTACATCCTTCAGAAAATCGATGCTGCGCTTATTAAAGCCGGGGCCTCCATGGCAGATGTGGTGCGCACGCGCATGTTTGTCACCGATATTTCGCAATGGGAAGCAATCGGCCGCGTTCATGGCGAATTTTTCGGTGCGGTGCGTCCGGCCGCAACCATGGTGCAGATCGCCAAACTGATTGATCCGGCGCACATGATTGAAATCGAAGTCGATGCATTTGTCGGACAATGAAATGAGCCGAAATGTTTGAGCACATTTCAAAACCGGTGTTACCGCGCAAGCAATTCACGTCGCGGATGATGCGCGCATCGCTGCTGGGATTCGGCCTGATTGTGTTTTCACTGGCGATCGGGATGGCGGGCTTTATGTATTTCTTCCCAAAGCTCGATTGGGCCGATGCCTTCGTCAATGCCGCAATGATTCTCTCCGGCATGGGGCCGCTAGCGAACCCCGAAACCACGGGTGCAAAGATTTTTTCCGGCTGCTATGCGATCTATTCGGGATTGATGCTGGTGATGAGTGCAGGCGTGGTGTTCGCGCCGGTGGTGCATCGGTTTCTGCATAAGTTACATGCCGATGAGGATGATATTCGTGAGTGAGGCGACATTGCCACTAAGTAGAGACTCTAGCACTGGCGCGCCTCACCAGATGTTTTTGCCTGAAAATCCGCGCCAGTGCTGGAGTTTCGTTTCTTACGGCGCTGCGAATGTCATCCAAACCCGTCACTCCGGCGCAGGCCGGAATCCAGCCCCGCCCAACAAACTTGATCAATGGATGGATTGGATTCCGGCCTTCGCCGGAATGACGGCGCTGTGCGGCCTCCACCGAAAGAAAAATTGCACCGTAGGCTCACCGATTGCATTTCATCGTGCCTGACTCACGCGACGAGGCATTCATGCGCGAAGCCCTCGCGCTCGCGCAATCGGCCTGGGACTTGGGCGAAGTGCCGGTGGGTGCGGTCGTCGTTAAAGATGGCGAAATCATTGGTCGCGGATTCAATCGGTCGATCACTTCGAACGACCCGACCACACACGCCGAAATCGTCGCCTTGCGCGCAGCCGCGCTGCATCTGAAAAACTATCGGCTCAACGAATGCGAACTCTTTGTGACGCTCGAGCCCTGCATGATGTGCGTCGGCGCGATGTTTCACGCGCGCCTCAAACGCATCGTATTCGGCGCACGCGATCCGAAGACGGGTGCATGTGGCAGCGTGATCGATTTGCCCACCGAAAAAAAACTCAACCATCACGCGACCTTCGAGGGTGGTGTGTTGGCGGAAGAATGCAGCCAATTGTTGAAAGCGTTTTTCGCCGAACGCCGCAAAGCGTGACGACTGCCTTGCGAAAGCATCATTCATTCAATCCGTGCTGAATCGTGCCAGAATCAGTTCACCGCGATTGCGATAAACACTGCGGGAGGAGAATGCCGTCATGCACCACCTGAGCGCGCTCGATGCGTTGTTTCTGCAACTTGAAACGTCGGAAGTACCCGCGCATGTCGGCAGCGTGAGCTTGCTCAAAAAGCCGAAGGGTCATCGCGGAAGTTTCTACCCGAATATCCGCGAGCATATCGAGAGCCGCTTGCATCTGGCACCGTTGTTTTCGCGGCGGCTTGCTTTCATGCCACTTGATCTCGCCAATCCAATCTGGCTGTCTGGTTCTGACATTGATCTAGATGAGCACATTACGCGCGTGGTGTTGCCGAAGCCGGGAAATCAAATTCAGTTGGAAGCGGCGGTCGCGAAACTCCATGAGGGCATGATGGATCGCGATAGACCCTTGTGGCAATTCACGGTGATCGAAGGTTTGCAGGGTGGCGATGTTGCGTTCTATTCAAAAATTCATCACGCGGCACTCGATGGCCAAGGCGGCGTTGCTTTGGCGCAGGCGATACTCGATATCAGCCCGGTGCCGCGTGAAGTCGCCGCAGCCGGTGAAAAAGCCAAGCCGCGTCTGCCGCCCACCACTGCGCGCATGTTGAGCGCGGCGTTTCGTAATACCGTCGCGCAATACAGCCGTATCGCGAAAGCGGTGCCGGATGCACTGAGGCTTGCGGCAGCGGCGGGCAAATCGGGCGCGGCATTGTTGTCATCGTCACAGGCAAAAAAGGCCGGCGCACCCACAGAGCAGGGTACCGGCTTTGGCCACTTGACGGACATTAAACCGGGTGCCTCGTTGCAGAGCGTCGCTAAATCGCTCCTGAAAAAAATTCCCGGCGGCATCGCGCTCGGTCCGCGTACCGCGCTCAACGTCGCCATTGACGGCGAGCGTGCATTCGCGGGCGTCGCACTGCCGCTCGCGGAAACCAAGGTGATCGCCAACCACTTTGAAACCAAACTGAATGACATCGTGCTGGCGGTGTGTGCCGGTGCCTTGCGCGGCTATTTCGCGGGCAACAAATCGGCGTTGGCAAAATCGATGATCGGCGGTGTGCCGATGTCGCTGCGCGTACCGGGGGATGCCTCGCAAGGCAATCAGGTAACGATGCTGCTGGTCGATATGGCGACCAACATTGCGGATGCGAGAAAACGTGTCAACGCGATCATCAAATCCAGCACGAAGGCCAAATCACTCTCGGGCGGCATGAAGAATTTCATTCCCACCGATTTGCCGTCGCTCGGCATTCCGTGGCTGATGAGCGTGATCACGCCGCTCTATCGAACGGCGGTCGCGACCAACCGCATTCCGGTGGTGGCGAATGTGATCGTCTCGAATGTGCCGGGGCCGCAGATGCCGCTTTACCTCGCCGGCGCGGAGTTGAAGACGTACTACCCGGTGTCGATCGTCACGCATGGCCTCGCGCTGAACATCACGATTCAAAGCTATGCGGGCACGCTTTATTACGGCTTGATCGCGTGCGCGAACACAGTGCCGGATCTGGATCGATTCGCGCGCCACATGCGGACGGCGCACGATGAATTGTTGACACTTTCTCGCGAGCCTCGCGAATCGCCCAAGATCAACGTCAAGAGCGCCGACAAGGCGGCGAGCAGCAAAGGAAAAAAGGTGGTCAAAAAACCGGCCGCCAAAAAACCCGCCACAAAAATATCACCGGCCGTGGCTAAACGCAAAGTGACCAATGTCAAATCCATTACTTCGCCGCGACCCAAGCAAATGAAGGCGAAACAAAAAAATGCGTGAGCCCGCACGAAAACCACGCACCGCGAAAACAGGCGCGCAGGCCGCGAACGACGGTTTCACCGATCCGATGACGGCAGCATTCCAGTCCATCGAAGCGTTGCGCGCGCCAGGCGCGTTTTTGCTCGCGCTTGAGAGCAGGGCGCCACTCGAATTCGGCGCGACGCTCGCCGCATGGCCGTGGCTGCGGAATTCAGCGCGTGGCGACGGCCATGCGGTGATCGTTTTTCCCGGTCTCGCTGCCGGTGATTTTTCCACCGTACCGCTGCGAAACTATCTTGCCGGGCAGGGTTACGATACCTACGGCTGGGAACTTGGACTCAATTTCGGTCCGCGCGCAGGCGTGATTGAAAGAGGCATCGAGCGGGTGCGGCGGATTTGCGAATCCTCGGGTCGCAAAGTGAGCCTGATCGGCTGGAGTCTCGGCGGCATTTACGCGCGTGAATTCGCCAAAGCGATTCCGGACGCGGTGCGCAGCGTGATCACGCTCGGCACGCCGTTTGCGGGTGACCCCAAGGCAACGAACGCGTGGCGATTGTATGAATTCGCGAGCGGTCATAAAATTGGTGCGCCGAATTTGCTGAACCATCTCAAAGCCGCACCGCCGGTGCCCACGACATCGATCTTCAGCCGCACCGATGGCGTGGTCGCGTGGCCGTTGTCATTGCAACGCGAGTCGCGACTCGCTGAGAACATCGAAGTCGTTGCGAGTCACATCGGGCTTGGCATGAATCCGGCCGCGCTGCACGCGGTGGCGGATCGTCTCGCACAGCCCGAGGGTGCATGGGCGAAGTTTGATCGCGAGGGTTGGCGGCGCTGGGTTTACCGCGATCCTGCTCGTGATCGCGATATGATTCTGTAATCGCACGATGCCCGACATTCAGGCCAACGGCCTCAGTTTTCATTACGACTCGCGCGGGCCTGAAAGCGAGGGCACGCCGGTGATTCTGATGATCATGGGCCTCGGCGTGCAAATGGTGTTGTGGCCCGAGCCGCTGCTCGATGCGCTTGCGCAAAAAGGATTTCGCGTGGTGCGATTCGACAATCGCGATATCGGCCTCTCAAGCCATCTGGATCATTTGGGCATGCCGAATATTGCCGTGGAGATGCTGAAGTTTTTTGCGCACTTGCCCTTGAAGGCGCCGTACCTTGTCGATGACATGGCTGATGACACCGCCGCGCTGATCGATACGCTAAGGCTCGGGCGTCCACATGTGGTCGGCGCATCGATGGGCGGCATGATTGGGCAATCGCTCGCGGCGCGCCATCCGGAAAAAATGTCGAGCCTCATTTCGATTATGTCCACGACAGGCCGGCGTAGTCTGCCGCAACCGACCTGGAAAACGCGGCGGGCGTTGATCAACCAGCCCCCGAAACCGGGCGATACCAATGCAGCCATTGCGCGCATGATCCGGGTGATTTCGATGATTTCAAGTCGCACCCATCCGCCCGATCCGGTACACCTGCGAAGTATTTGCGAGCGCCATATCCTGCGTTCCAATCATCCAGCGGGCGCTGCGCGGCAATTGCTGGCGATCGCCGCAAGCGGTGACCGCACGCGCACGGTGCGCCAAATCAAAACCCCGACGCTGGTGATTCACGGCAATGAAGATCCACTCGTGCTTCCCGCATGCGGCATCGAGACGGCGCATGTGATTCGCGAGGGCGGCGGCAACGCGCAACTATCCATGATCGAAGGCATGGGGCACGATTTCCCGTTGCCCCTGATACCACAAATTGCTGCGCAAATTGCCGCCCATTGCAAGGTGAATTCTTCGCCGGTTTCGCCCACGCCGACCTGATCCCGGCTGCCGCCGATGTTAAAATCGCATTGAGTTTTTTCTTCGCGCTTTCTCTGCGCTTTTCGGTTTGGACGCCCTTCTTTGAACAGTACTTCGCCGCCCTTCGTCCACCTGCGCCTACATAGCGAATTTTCGATCTCGGACTCGATTGTCCGCATCGATGCCGCCGTCGCGCGCGCACGCGCCGAGCGCATGCCGGCGTTGGCGATCACGGATCTGGGCAATCTGTTCGGTGCCGTAAAATTTTTCAAGGAGGCGCGCGGCGGCGGCATTCAGCCGATCATTGGATGCGATGTCTGGATCGAAAACGACAAGAACCGCGATCAACCCGCGCGCTTGTTGTTGTTGTGCCGTGACCATGCGGGTTATCTTAATTTGTGCCGCTTACTCACGCGGGCCTTTCGTGAAAACACATGGCGCGGTCGGGCGGAGCTCAATCGCAAATGGTTGTCGCGCGCGGACAACGCATCGGCCACAGACGGTTTGATCGCATTGTCGGGTGCCACGCTGGGCGATATCGGTCAGGCAATATTGCAGGGCGATACGCGACGTGCACAATCACTTGCGACGGGTTGGGCGGCAGATTTTCCCGGCGCGTTCTACATCGAGTTACAGCGCGTCCATGGCGAAGGCCGCGATGGTCAAAATAGCGCTGAAGCACTGGTGAATCAGTCACTGCAACTCGCCGCCACGCTGGATCTTCCGGTGGTGGCAACCCATCCGATCCAGTTCATGGACAAGGATGATTTCAAGGCACACGAAGCGCGCGTCTGCATCGCTCGCGGCGAAGTCCTGGGCGACAAACGCCGCTCGCGCGATTTCACAGCGGACCACTATTTCAAATCGAGCGCAGAGATGCGCGTCTTGTTCGCCGATTTACCCGAGGCGCTGGAAAACGCCGTCGAGATCGCGAAGCGCTGCCATTTCGATTCAATCCTCAATAAGCCGCAGTTGCCGAATTTCCCGACGCCGAATGGCGAATCAATCGAAGCCTACTTTCGCGTCGCGGCGACGGCGGGATTGGAAAAGCGTCTGGTTTTTTTGTTTGGCGACGTTGAAATTCGCGACCGCGAGCGACCGAAATATGCCGAGCGTCTCGAGTACGAAATCAAGATCATTGTCCACATGGGTTTTCCCGGCTATTTCTTGATCGTCGCCGATTTCATTGCCTGGGCGCGAGACAACGGTGTGCCGGTGGGCCCAGGTCGCGGTTCGGGTGCGGGTTCGCTGGTTGCCTATTCGCTCGGCATCACCGATCTCGATCCGCTGCAATACGATTTGATCTTCGAGCGTTTCCTGAATCCGGATCGCGTGTCAATGCCCGACTTCGATATCGATTTTTGTCAGGAGGGCCGCGACCGCGTCATCGATTATGTGAAAAAGAAATACGGTGCCGAGTCAGTCTCGCAAATTGCCACCTTTGGCACCATGGCGGCGAAAGCCGTGATTCGCGATGTCGGGCGCGTGCTTGGTATGGGCTACAACTATGTCGATTCGATCGCGAAATTGATTCCCAATCAACTCGGTATCACGCTGAAAGGCGCGATGGAAGCCGAGCCGCAATTCAATGAGAAACGCAAGAACGAGGAAGAGGTCGATGAGCTACTGACACTCGCGGTAAAACTCGAAGGCATCGCGCGCAACATCGGCATGCATGCGGGTGGCGTGTTGATCGCACCCGCATGCATGCCGATGTTGCGCGCGATGCCTTCGAGTTTTACCGCGAGTGTCAGTAGCTCATCGACCTCTTCCTCGTTCTTGCGTTTCTCATTGAATTGCGGCTCGGCTTCCAT
>JANOKK010000016.1:0-5237 GCA_031419255.1 Betaproteobacteria bacterium | reverse complement strand
TGCGCGATGCCAATGCGGCGCACATGCTGAAAATGAACGGCCATTTGCTACTGATCGAAAACGCAACATCTCTTCCCGCAGCCAAAATGGAAATGGCGCGTCTGGCAGAACACGGCGTCGCCATGAATTGGCTGTCATCAGCGGATGTAAAAAAACTCGCGCCCGATATTTCCGTGGCTATCGAAGGCGCATGGCAATTCAGCGGCACCGGCCATGTCAGTGACCCGCTCGCGGTGTGCAATGCATTGCGCGATGGATTTCTCGCGGCGGGCGGAATATTCATTCGTGACGATATCGTGCGGGTAGACAGTGCGGCAAGTGAATTCACCGCACATAGCACTGGTGGAACGCACCATCGCGCTCAAAAGGTCGTGATCTGTTGCGGGGCCTGGTCAAAAGCGCTCGCATCGCAACTCGGTTACGCAGTGCCGCTCGACACTGAGCGCGGCTATCACATCAACATCGCCAATGCTGCCCCAAGATTCGACGTACCGATTGCCTCTTACGAGCGCAAAGTCATCATGACGCCAATGTCATGCGGATTGCGCATGACCGGCGCCGTGGAATTCGGCGGTCTTAGGCTTCCGCCCGACGCGGCGCGTTTCGGGATGTTGAAAGCAAATCTGCGCGAGCTCGCGGCCAATATATCGACCACAAACGCAACCGAGTGGATGGGATTTCGACCTTCGTTACCCGATCATCTGCCGGTGCTGGGTCGCGTGCCGGATGGCCGAAATGTATTCTTTGCGTTTGGCCATCAACATCTGGGTTTGACGTTGGCGGGTGTCACCGCTCGAATCATCGCATCGCAGGTGACGGGCGTCGATCCAGGAAAAAACTTGACCGCGTTTCGTCCAGATCGGTTTTGACAAGGTAATTCCAATTCCTAATCACTGGTACTGTCTTCCTGAGCGAAGAGAAGGATCTTCTTATGACGAGATCCTTCCCCCGGATCAAGTCCGGGGCTAAAGGCCGCTCAGGATGACAGTACATTATTGAATGTGGAAGTGGAAGTAGAATAAGAAATTAGGCTCCCGCCTGCGCGGAGAAGGACTACTAGCGCCCGCCGTTAAACTTCGCCGCGCACCATTTTCAGCAACCGATCCACGACCGCTTCGCCATCCGCGCGCAAGCCATTGTGCTCGTATTGATTGGTGATCCAGAGTTTCATGTTCGGCACGATGCGCGTGGTCTCTTCGGAGAATTCACGGTGAACATACATGTCGTCGAAATAAACAGCGGCGGCGACAGGCACGCGATTCTGTTTCAATTTCTCGATGTCGCATAACACGGGCCAGGTCGCATCCTTCGCCAGCAAGTCGGCTGCGGATTTGAGTGGCTTCAGTTGCGGATAGATCTCAAACATCCACGGATAAATCATTTCGCCCGTGAACAAAATCGGCTCTTTTCGGTCGAGCCTGAATTCGGGATATTCGGCCAGCAAACGTTCGGCCGACCAATTGCTCGCCGCTTGCTGCGTGTAGCAAGCCTCTTGCATCAGCGAAAAAATCGGGCAGGTATCGAACGATTGGAGTTGTTCGAGGTGAAACAGAAAATTCCAATTCATTTCGCGAGAATTTTTGCCATCGACGCCATCGACAAACGCCTCTTCCACCAAATAGTGGATCGCCTCAAAGCCATCGCTCATGCCGAATTGCAAACCGAGTTGCAGGAATCGCTGGGCCGTCAATAGACCACCGCTCGGCATGGCGACCTCGTTGTCAGCAAGATGCCGCACAATCGCACGCACGCGTTCTACGTCTGCCGGATAGCGCTCGTAATACAAACGATTTTTGTCGATCACGCGTTTATAGGTCGCGCGATAAACATCGTCAACCGGGCGTGCCAGTGAGGGAATGCCACCGGTGATCAACACTTCTGCGAGGCCTTCGGGTGCGGCGGAAAGATAGCGCATCGCGCAAAATCCGCCGTAACTCTGCCCGAGAATGCTCCACGGTTTATCGCCGATCAATTGCGAGCGGATGACTTCTGCATCGCGCACGATGTTATCGGTGCGGAAGTGTTTCAGATAATTCGCCTGCTCTTCGGCCGATGAAAATCCGCGCATCGTCTGCGCGGTGATCGGCGTCGATAGTCCGGTTCCCCGTTGATCGAGCAGCACCAGCCTGTATTCCGCCAACACGCGCTTGATCCAGCCGGTATTGCCCATCGGCCGCGGCGAACCCGATCCTGGCCCGCCTTGAAAAAATACCATGTACGGCAAATCGGCATTTTCTTTGCCAGCAGCGGAAACGATGCGCGCGAAGACGCCGGTTTTCATTTCAGGATTTGCGTAGTCGAGGGGCAGATCGAAGAAACAATTCTTCAACACGAGGCCGGGAATGAAGTTGGTCGTCTGTTTCATGGGCGCTCCATTTGAAAAGCGAACTCTATATCCGGCGCGGGTTACAGCGGATTTTCGCCCCGAAACCCTCACCAGTGCTAGACTTTTTCGACAAAATGTAGGCTAGACCCGCAACCCAAACGGATCATCCACCGAATGCGATGGCGTGGTGAACCATTTCGGCCCGGTTGCCGTCATGTGGAAGTGATCCTCCAATCGAATGCCAAATTCACCCGGCACACAAATCATTGGCTCGTTGCTGAAACACATGCCGACATCGAGCGGCGTGTCGTCGCTGCCGACGAGGTACGGCCATTCGTGAATGTCCATGCCGATGCCATGACCGGTGCGGTGCGGCAGGCCGGGCAATTGGTAGTCAGGCCCGAAGCCGCTCGCCGCCAATGAGCGGCGCGCGGCGCGATCAACTTCTCCGCAGACAACACCCAATTGTGCCGCATCGAAGGCCGCCGCCTGCGCCGTTTTTTCGGCGTTCCATACCGCGCGTTGCCGCTCGTTTGCTTCGCCGAACACATAGGTGCGCGTGATGTCGGATAGGTAGCACTCTATCTGGCAACCGGTGTCGATTAGCACCATGTCATTGTGTTTAAGCGTCTGTGGATCCTTGACGCCATGCGGAAACGCAGATGCCGCACCGAACAGCACAATGCAAAAATACGAGCCGGATGCGCCGACTTTTTTGTGCGCTTCGTGAATGAAGGCGTTGACTTCTGTCGTGGTGATGCCCACGCGCATGATACTCGCCGCCGCCTCATGAACTTTCAAAGTCATTTCCTTGGCGCGCTGCATGAGTGCGATTTCTGCGGCTGACTTGCGGGCACGACAATGCGCCGTCACCGACTTCGCATTGATAAACACGTATCCCTTCGCCAATTGCGCGACGCCATCGACGATGAAGAACGGTGCATCTTCGCTCAAGCCGATTTTCGGTGCGGCAGTGGCATTGCCGGTGATGCCCATCTGGTTGAGTGTGGTCAAAAACAATCGATACGGGCTTTCGTGCTCGTGCCAGACATTCACGTTACCTTCGATCACCATGTAATCACGCAGCGTGTTTTGCTCGAAGTACGGCGCGAGATACTCGATGGCACCTTGCGCCGGAATAATTGCACCAACCATGCGCTCGCTGGGATGCCATTTGGTGCCGGTGAAGTACGTCAGATTGGTGCCGGCATGCACCCAAATTGCCGCGATGCCTTGTGCGCGCATGGCGGCCTGCGCATTGGCGAGTCGTGCTGCATACTCGGCCTTGCCGATCGGCTGAATACCGGTTGTCATGTTTGAAAGCCCGGCCAGCGCGGCCTCGATTGTTTTGCCGCCGACGCCAAGTGTCATGCTTGATTCCATTCCATTGATCGAGATTTTTTCATTGCAAATACCGCGTCTCAAGATGCTGACGATAATGCGCCGCATCGAGCGGCCCGCCGGTGGCGCGCGTGACCAATTCATCGGTCGTCCAGCGGCTGCCTTGCCGCCAGATATTCTCGGCGAGCCAATCGAATGCAGGGGCCAAATTTCCGCCGGCGATGTTTGCCTCCAGATCCGGCGTCTGCGTGCGAATGGTTGCGAACCATTGCGCCGCGTACATGGCACCCAGCGTGTAGCTCGGAAAATAGCCGAACAAACCGCTACCCCAATGCACATCCTGCATGCAGCCATTGGTGAAGTTGCCGCGCGTATCGATATCCAGTAACGCTGCCATCGCCGCATCCCAGCGCGCGGGAATATCGTCGGCTTCGATGTGGCCTTCGATCAAATCGCGCTCGATTTCATAGCGCAAGAGGATGTGCAATGGATACGTCAATTCGTCGGCTTCAACGCGTATGTAGCCGGGTTGCACACGCGTGAGCCATCGATACAGATTCTCGACGTCGAACGCCGGCTGCGCGCCGAAATGTGCGGCCATGCGCGGCGCGAGCAAGCCGATAAACGGGCGCGACAAGCCGATCTGCATTTCAAAACTCAGGCTTTGGCTTTCGTGGATCGCCGCGCTGCGCGCCCAGCCAAGCGGTTGGCCTAGCCACTCGCGCGGCAAATTTTGCTCGTAGCGACCGTGTCCAGTTTCATGCATGGTGCCCCAGAGGCTACCGACAAAACTGTCTTCCCGATAACGCGTGGTGAGGCGCGTGTCTTCGGGCGAGCCGCCGCAAAATGGATGCGCGCTTTCGTCGAGTCGGCCTGAATTGAAATCGAAGCCGAGCAATTTCATCGCGTCCAGGCCCATCGCATATTGCGCGGATTTGGCGAACGGCCCAACAGGTGTCACGACATTTTCGCGCGACTGCTTTTCACGAACCTTTCGCACCAGCGCCGGCAGCCAGGTTTGCAAATCGCCGAACAACTTGTCGACTTTCGCGCCGGTCATGCCGGGTTCATAGACATCCATCAATGCGTCGTGCATGCCTAGCCCGCTTTGATCGGCAAGATGCTTGGCTTTCTCACGTTCGAGCGTCAGCACCTCGCGGAAATTGTCCAGAAACCCACGCCAATCATTGGCGGGCCGTTGCGTTTGCCAGGCGTGTTCGCAACGCGCATTGGCGAGCGATTGTGCCTGCACGAGCGCCACCGGTAACGCATTCGCATTGCGCCAATCGCGGTGCATTTCGCGGAGGTTCGCCTGCTGCACTTCATCGAGCACCTCGACTTTGCATTGATCGAGATGGGCGGCAATGGCCGGATCGGTGCGAATGCCATGCAATAGACCATCCATTTCTGCCATCGCATCGGCGCGCGCGGCATTGCCGCCCGCCGGCATCAGTGCTGCACGATCCCAGCCCGCGAGAGATTGCAGATGTGAGAAATGGTGTAAGCGCCGCCACGTGGTGGCGAGCGAATCATAAGCAGGATGTGGCATTTTGTGTGCTCCGGAATCAGG
>JANOKK010000015.1:0-4079 GCA_031419255.1 Betaproteobacteria bacterium | reverse complement strand
ACCCGCACCGCATCCGTCGCCAAGTCGAAGTCATCCGTATTCGCAAGCAAGAACCTGAGCGTATTGCGGATGCGTCGATAACTCTCCACCACCCGTTTCAGAATTTCATCCGAGATCGACAGCTCGCCGGAATAATCGGTTAGTCCCGTCCACAAACGCAGGATTTCTGCGCCAAGCGTGTCGGAAATTTTTTGCGGCGCGACGGCATTGCCCATCGATTTGGACATCTTCCGGCCTTGCCCATCGACGGTGAAACCGTGCGTCAACAAGTTCTTGTACGGCGCGCGGCCATTGATCGCGCAGGAAACCAACAGCGACGAATGGAACCAACCGCGGTGCTGATCCGAGCCTTCCAGATACATGTCGGCCTGAGCGGGTTTGCCATCGGTATCGGGTGACGCCAATGAAGCCGTGGTTGCCAGTACGGTGTTGAAGGTTGCACCCGAATCGAGCCAGACATCGAGCGTGTCATTGCTCTTGTCATAGTCCTTCGCGTCGTCGCCGAGTAACTCTTCGGTGGTAATGCGTTGCCAGACTTCGATACCATCAGTTTCAACGCGCGCGGCAATTTGCGCCAGCAATTCGAGCGTTCGCGGATGTGGCTTCTGCGTTTCCTTGTGCAGGAAAAACGGAATTGGCGTGCCCCACTTGCGCTGGCGAGAGATGCACCAATCGGGCCGATTCCGGATCATGCCGTGCAGGCGCGCTTTGCCCCAATCGGGGAAAAACGCGGTCGCATCGATCGCCGCCAATGCCAGCTCACGCAAGGTTTTGTCTTCGCCCTTACCCTTGATATCCATACCGATGAACCACTGCGAGGTCGCGCGGAAAACGGTGGGCGTTTTGTGCCGCCAACAATGTGGGTACGGGTGTTGATACTTCGGGTTCTGATGAAAGAGACATCCCGCCGCGTCGATTGCTTTGACGATTTCGGGCTGTGCCTTCCAGATATTCAGGCCGCCGAACAGTGGAAGTGAAGCCGCATATTGCCCGTTGCCCATGACGGGGTTCAGGATATCATCGTTGCTCATGCCGTAGCGTTTACATGACGCGAAATCGTCAACGCCGTATGCGGGCGATGAATGGACGACGCCGGTGCCGGTATCCAAGGTGACGTAGTCGCCCAAAAATACGGGAGAAACTCGGTCATAGAACGGATGCCGGAATTCAATTTTCTCCAACGCCTGGCCTTTGGTGGTGGCAATGGTTCTTCCCGTCATGCCATAGGTCGCAAGACAGGTGCTCACGCGTTCCGACGCGAGCACCAGCGTGCCGCGAGGCGTTTCCACGAATGCATACTCAAATTCCGGGTGCACGTTCAGCGCTTGATTTGCCGGAATCGTCCATGGTGTCGTGGTCCAGATCACCGCATATGCTGGCCCACTTGGTAGTGCATTCAGGCCAAACGCCTTCGCCAATTTTTCCCGCTCGCTTTCGACAATCGGAAAGCCGACATCAATGGTGATTGACGTTTTTTCCTCATACTCTACTTCCGCTTCCGCCAGCGCCGATTGGCAATCGAAACACCAATTCACCGGCTTCAATCCGCGATAGACAAAGCCGCGTTCAAACAACGTGCCGAGGGTGCGAATCTCGGCCGCTTCGGTGGCGAAATTCATGGTTTTGTAGGGATGATCCCAATCGCCCAGCACGCCAAGGCGCATGAAATCCGCCATCTGCAATTCGACTTGCGATTCCGCATGCGCACGCGCGAGCGTCATGATTTTTTCCGTCGGCAAATTCTTGCCATGCTGCTTTTCGACAAAAATTTCGATTGGCATTCCGTGACAATCCCAACCGGGAACGTAGGCCGCGTCAAAGCCGGCCATCTGCTTTGACTTGACGACGATGTCCTTCAGAATCTTGTTGACCGCGTGGCCGATGTGGATCGCCGCATTCGCATACGGCGGGCCGTCGTGAAGGATGAATTTTGGCCGGCCCTTCGAGGCCTCGCGAATCTTGTCGTAGAGTTTTCGCTGGCGCCATTGCGCAACCCAAACCGGTTCGCGTTTCGCGAGATCGCCGCGCATCGGGAACGGCGTATCGGGGAGGTTCAGTGTCTTTTTGTAGTCAACTTTTTGATCCATCATCCATCATCCGCAAAATGTTTTTCGCTCTTCGCGCGTCATCATGCATTTGCACGACGAGCGCATCGAGGCTCGCAAACTTCAGTTCATCGCGGATTTTTTCGATGAAGGCAACTTCCAGCCTTTGGCTGTAAAGATCACCTGAGAAATCGAAGAGGAAGACTTCCAAATGGTGGCGGTTTTCAGATGAAACCACCGGATTGGTACCAAGATTGGCGACCCCACTGAGGATCAATCCAGACTTGCCCGCCACTCCCTCGAGCCCGCGAGTTACTAACCGGCATTTTACCGCAAACACGCCTCCCAACGCCGGCCTTTGCCGGCGCGCCGATGCGCCCAACGACACATTCGCGGTCGGAAATCCCAACGTGCGCCCGAGTCGTTTGCCATGAATCACGCGACCAACGATTTTGTAGGGCGCACCGAGCATGCGCCGCGCGGAATCGAGATCGCCCCGCGCAAGTGCTTCGCGAACCGCAGTGGAAGAGACCCGCACCTGGTTGGCGAAAACGTCATTCATGGTTTCGACGTGAAAGCCATTTGAATCGCCAGCCGCGCGCAGAAGAGCGACATCGCCACTGCGCTTCGCACCAAACCGGAAATCGTCGCCAACGCTGAGCCAGCGGACGTTCATGCGGGTCAATGCATTGATGAATTGATCGGGTGATTGACCAGCGAATGCGGCGTTGAATTGTGGAATGAATGCGCGCTCGATGCCGGCTGAATAAAATGCGGTCAATTTCTCCGTGATACCCATGAGCCGCGCCGGCGCAAAGTTCGCATCATTTCTCAACTGCGCAAAAAATTCGCGCGGCATTGGCTCGAAACTCATTGCTGCTGGCATGAGGTTATTGTTTCGTGCCGCAACCACCGTTGCTTCGAGGATCGCCTGATGACCAAGATGAACGCCATCAAAGTTACCGATGGCCAGCGCCAATGGCCGGGGCCCGGCGACAAGCGTGCGATTCAAGCGGAACACTTTCACGATTGGCCGCGTTTCAGAAAATCGCGTGGGCGCAGCCCCATCGCCCACAACGCCGCGAAATAGACTGCCGCACCAACCGCGATGACCCAGGTGAGCCGTACGCACTTGGCCGCCGTTCCGAGTGAGAGCCACTCGCGTTCCGCGCCCGCCACCCACCATAGCGCGCCGCCCATCAGATACAGCGCCACCAGCAATTTGAGCAGGTAGGCCAGCCAGCCGGGTTCAGGCGTGTAAATTCCATGGCGGCGCATGAAAAAATACAGCAGCCATGCGTTCACGCAGGCACCCAGACCAATCGATAGCGCCAAACCGGCGTGGGCAAACAGCGGCACGAAGACGAGATTGAATAGCTGCGTCACCGCCAACGTAAATATCGCGATCCTCACCGGCGTTTTCACGTTTTGCCGCGCGTAATATCCGGGCGCAAGTATCTTGACCAGAATGATGCCACTGAGCCCGACGGCATATGCGACGAGTGCCATGCGCGACATCAAGACATCGTTGGCGGTGAAATGCCCATGTTGCAACAGCGTTGAAATCAACGGTGTCGCGAGTAGTGCCAAGCCCAGCGCCGCTGGAAATGTCAAAAGTAACGTGACGCGCAAGCCCCAATCCAGCAATCGCGAAAATTCACGCGGATCGGCGACCGCGTGGCTGCGCACCAACGAAGGCAGCAGCACCGTCCCCAAGGCAACGCCGAGCAACGCCGACGGAAACTCCATCAAACGATCCGCTGCGGTCAGCCACGCAACGGAGCCATCTTGCAAGAATGATGCGATCTGGGTATTGAGCAATAGCGAAATTTGCGCGACCGAAACGCCCAATATCGCCGGTGCCATCAATTTCAAAATGCGCACCACACCCTCATCCTTGCGAAACCGCCACGCGGAAAGGGATATTCGCGGCAACATGCCGACCCGGCGCAGTGCCGGAATCTGAAAAGTCGCTTGCAAAACGCCGCCGATCAACGTGCCGATGGCCAGCGCCAATATGGGCGGATTGACATG
>JANOKK010000014.1:0-2231 GCA_031419255.1 Betaproteobacteria bacterium | reverse complement strand
AAGCGCGCCGAGCTGACCCGCGAAGCACTGTTGCTGGATCAGGCCGATGTGGGTCATATCCCGATCCACCATCAGGTGATCCCGTGGGCCATGCGCAGCAATGTGACGGCGGTGCATCGACCCGACAATCGCTTCCTCGCCAAGTGGGCAGTGGTGAAATAGGGCTGTCGCAAACGCGGCACGTCGGCTGACTTGAAACGGTAATAAAGTTATAATACGCGGCTGCCCATCGAGGCGACTCGATGGGCAGTTTATTTATGACTTTTACGCCTTTTCAAGGCCCCGCAGGTGACCACAAGTTGCCAGGCGCGCGCCAATCAAAAACGGTGAACCCATGACCCGATACAATTTTTCACACGCCGTACTCGCGGCGATGTTGGCTCTTTCTGCGGCGGCGGTTGACGCCAAGACCCTGCGCTATGCAAGCCAGGATGATCCGCAAACGCTCGATCCGCATTCCGCCAACTTATTGTCGACCAATCGCGTGCTCGGGCAAGTGTACGAAGGCCTCGTAGGCCGCGACAAGAATTTCAAGATCGTTCCCGGTCTGGCGGTTTCGTGGTCGCAGCCCGATCCTAAAACCTGGCGTTTCAAATTGCGCCCCAACGTGAAATTCCACGATGGACAAACATTCATCGCGGACGACGTGGTGTTTTCCGCCGAGCGCGCCCTGCATACCCTTTCGCAATTGAAAACGTCGCTGCAGGGTGTGGCAAGCGTGAAGAAAGTCGACAACCTCACCGTCGATATGCTGATGAAAGAGCCGAACCCGGTGCTGCTCAATCACCTGTTCCAGTTCCGCATCATGTCGAAGGAATGGGCGGTCAAGAACAAATCCGAAACCCCGCAAAATTACACCGACCGCGAAGACACCGTCGCTTCGCGCAACACCAACGGCACCGGCCCCTTCAAAGTGACATTGCGCCAACCCGACGTGAAAACCGTGCTGGTGGCAAACCCCGATTGGTGGAACAAAGGTAGCCCGGAAAAAGGCAATTTGACGCAGATCGATTTGTTGCCCGTGAAATCGAACGCCACACGCGCGGCCGCGTTGCTTTCGGGTGAAGTCGATTTCGTGCTCGATCCGCCGCCGCAGGATATTGCCCGGCTCAAGTCCAATACCAATTTGAAAATTGTCGAAGCGCCCGTCGCGAACTTTCAATATCTCGCCTTCGATTCGTCCCGCAGTGAATTGCTCTATAGCGATGTCAAGGGTAAAAATCCGTTGAAAGATGTGCGGGTGCGCCAGGCGATCGCCCACGCAATCGATGTTGAAGCCATCAAGGAAAAAGTCATGCGCGGCCTCGCCGTGCCGACCGGATCAGTCGTGCCGCCGGGAGTGCAGGGCTACAGCAAAGAGGCCGACAAGCGTTACGCCTTCGACAAGGACAAAGCCAAAGCGCTGCTCACCGAAGCGGGCTACCCGAATGGCTTTTCGGTGACGCTCGATTGCGGAAATGTTCAGCCCGCCGCCGATATTTGTCAGGCGATCCCACCGATGCTTTCGCAAGTCGGCATTCGTGTCACACCAAACATCGTTTCGCAATCGGCGTATTTCCCGAAGATCCAGAAATACGATACCAGCATGTACCTGCTGGCCTGGGGTGCCGCGACCTATGACGCGCTGTACAATTTGCAGGCACTGCTACACACCAATACCGGCACCCAGAGCGGCAATGGCGATTCCAACTATGGACGCTACTCGAATCCGAAAATGGATGAATTGATTGCCAGGATCAAAGTCGAAGGCGACCTGAAAAAGCGCGACGGGTATATTCGCGACGCGCTCAAATTGAACAACACCGATGTTGGCATCCTGCCCATCCACCAGCCGATCGTGCCGTGGGCGATGCGCAAGAATGTCGATGCCGTGTTTGCGCCAAACAACATCGCGTATTTCTTCCGCTTCAAAATGAATTAAAGACAAGAGGCAAACGCGCTCATGTTGGCCTTCGTCATCCGCCGTCTCCTGCAAAGCATCATGGTGATGCTGGCAGTCGGTTTCATTGCGTTTTCGCTGTTCAATTTCGTCGGCGATCCAGTCTCATTGATGTTGCCGCCGGAAGCGACTTCCGCAGATCGCGACGAAGTCCGCAAAAATCTCGGCCTCGATGCGCCGTTCCATGTGCAGTTCGCCAAGTTCATCGGCAATGCGGTGCAGGGAAATTTCGGCATCTCGCTGCGCCTCGGCCGTCCGGTGTCGACGCTGCTCGTGGAACGCCTGCCCGCCA
>JANOKK010000013.1:0-2742 GCA_031419255.1 Betaproteobacteria bacterium | reverse complement strand
GATTGATGCCCTCCACCACAGCGCGCTCGACTTCAGGAACCACGCGCAATACGGTGCCGCGCTTGCCTTTGTCTTTGCCTGTGAGGACAACAATCTGATCGCCTTTACGAATCTTGCTCATCATCGGCTCCTTACAGTACTTCCGGTGCCAGCGACACGATCTTCATGAACTTCTCGTTACGCAGTTCGCGCGTAACCGGTCCAAAGATACGGGTGCCGATCGGCTCCAGCTTCGCATTCAGCAGCACGGCGGCATTGCCGTCGAACTTGATCAGCGAACCATCGTTACGGCGTACGCCTTTGGCGGTACGCACCACCACGGCGTTATAGACTTCGCCCTTTTTCACGCGGCCACGAGGCTGCGCGGACTTGATACTGACCTTGATGACATCACCGATGCCGGCATAGCGACGCTTGGAGCCGCCGAGCACCTTGATACACATCACCGATCGCGCGCCGGTGTTATCGGCGACGTCGAGAATCGACTGCATCTGAATCATTTTTTTTCTCCAACTTGTGCCGCAACCACCGATGTGGAAACAGCCAGTCTTGGATCCGTCTTATGACGCCCACACCCCGAAAGAGCATGGCCGACAGGTTAGAAAACTTCTTTTTGTCCGGTCGCTTGAACTTCGGCTTCGGCCGACGATCGGGCAGTGCGCGTTGCGATGATTTGCTAGGCGTTTTGTAGAAGACTTGCAGCCGACGAAGCCACGGCTGAAGCAGCAAAGAGCGCGATTTTAAACTGTTTCCGGGATAGTACGCAAGCGTTATCCCGGATTTTGTTTGGGGATGTCTAAATGAATGACATTTCACCCGACTCAGCGCAATATCGGGAGCCGCACTCCTTCCCGCACTATTTTATTTTATTTTTCAACGACTTACACTGCCATCATGCCACCATCCACCGCAAGAATATGGCCCGTTACATAACTCGCCGCATCTGACGCGAGAAAAATAGCTGGTCCCATCAAGTCTTCGTCGCCGCCGAGTCGCGCCAACGGCGTCATGCCGAGAATCTGTTGGTCAATCACCTTCAATACGCCGGCACTCATTTTTGAGGGGAAAAATCCCGGTGCCAACGCATTGACGCGGATGCCGTATTTGGCCCATTCGGCGGCCAGCGCCTTGGTGAAATTGATCAGTCCGCCCTTGCTGGTGTTATAGGCGATGGTTTGCATCGCGCCGAGTTGACCGCGAAACCCGGCAATTGACGCGACATTGATGATGACGCCACCTTTGTTGGGGATCATGCTCTTTGCCCCCACCTGCTGCGCGACCAAGAATGCGCCGGTGAGATTGGTATTGAGCACTTTGTTCCAGGCATCCAGCGAATGCTCCTCGGCGGGCGCGCCCCACGATGCACCAGCGTTATTCATCAGAATGTCGATTCGGCCAAATCGTGCCAACACCGTATCGACCATCGGCGCAATCGATTCCGGCTTCGAGAGATCACTCGGTATCACAAAAACGTCGTAGCCCTTGGCGACCAATTCCGCCTGCGCGGCGGCGAGTTCATCGGCTTTGCGCGCGGTCAATGCGAGTCGGGCACCCATTGAGCCGAAGCCATGGGCGATTTGCAACCCGAGCCCCCGCGAGCCACCGGTAATCAGCGCGGTTTTGCCAGTCAAATCGAACAACTTATGTGCGCTCATGAAAATCTCCGTGGGTAATTTGCGTCGGCGCAATTGTGCCATGCCATTCGGTTGGGAGCCGGCAACTTTTTGATTGTCCGCTGGTCGAAAAGTGTGGTGATCGTGAAAATACGTGATCACTGCGGACGGAGTAACATGAATCCTCCACCCGCATTGCCTCCCCTCATTACCGTTGAAAGGAATGAACATGAAATCCACTCTCATTCTGAAGTTTGCACTCGCGACGTCTGCTTGCCTGTTGGCCGGTGCCGCCCACGGCGGCGTTACCGTCAATTTTGTCGAGCCGGAAAAATTCACCGATATGCCGTTCAACTCGTACGACAAGCAGCGCGTCATGGAAGATTTGAAAAAGCACTTCGACAAACTCGCGTCAGGATTGTCCGCCGGGCAGGATCTCAAAATTGACGTTTTGGATATCGACCTCGCCGGACGGATCGAACCCAACCGCACGACCCAGGATCTGCGTATCCTGCGCGGGCGCGCGGATTGGCCGGCCATTACCTTGCGCTACAACCTTGAATCACAGGGAAAATCGCTAAAAAGCGGCGATGAACGAATTTTCGATATGGCGTATCTGAGTGGCCACAACCATTACAACTCAGGCGAGAACTTGCGCTACGAGAAACAGATGCTGGATACCTGGTTCAAGAAAACACTGGCGACACCAAAAGGCGGCAGTTAGTCGCGCTGCTCACGTTCACACAAATAACGACGCAAAGGCCCGGTTTCCGGGCCTTTGCTGTTATAGAGGGTCAAGCGCGACGGCGAACGCCTGCAAGAAGGCCTGCATACGTATGCAAATCATAGTCCAGGGAGCTTTGCTGACCGCATCCCGGATGCGGCGCAATACCGAATACCGCGTATTTTGATGCGTTCGCACGCCATTTTCTCCATTTCATCGCAATCCGTTTGAGCCTGCGTGGTCACTTCAATAAAGTGGCGTCATCAACAACGCAGTGTCTGATTCACCTAACCAACCGGAGAAAATCATGAAAACCGAATACGTCAAAGCCAATCTGAAAGACAGCATCGCCACCTTGGCAATACTTGCCGTCACCGCCGTTGCAATCGTCGGTGCAGTCGTCAA
>JANOKK010000012.1:0-1084 GCA_031419255.1 Betaproteobacteria bacterium | reverse complement strand
TGTGGCGTCTCCATGCGACGGCCGCAAATCCCTCGCGCCTTGCAGGCCGCGTGTCCCGCTGCATCGGGACACCGTTGCAAAGGCGAGCGGCCTGCCGCTCGAAACCCCTTTGCAACCCTCCCTTTTTGAAAGGGAGGAGTCGATCGTAGGGCGGACCTGTCCGCCAATGGTTCCTCGCGGTGACCCACACGTCGCCCCCATCCCGCCCTTCGCCCATCAATGGGGAGTTGATCGAATTGGCGGACAAGTCCGCCCTACCGAACTCGCAACGCGCAAAAAGTTAAACGCTTGCACTGGCGCGGCGCTCCAAGGCAAAAGCGCCTGAAATGCTGACCAGTGCTGTAGGTTTGCCTTTTTATCGACGGAATTTGGCGATATCTCTTGCTTGAGCAATTTTCGGCATGAGAGAGGCTGCAAGATTGCTCGCTGCCAGTGAACAAGTGAGCGACTTGCGAGTGATGATTGACCGGGACGTTATTGTTGGCGACGTTTGCTATAATGGACACATAGGTGTTTATGCGCACGTGCGCTTATTGAAGGAGATGCTATGGCAACAGTTCGCTGGTCATTGAAAGTTTCACCCGATACCGATGCGGCGGTTCGAAACTATTTGGGACAGGTGGGTGGGCGCAAAGGTGATTTTTCAAATTTTGTTGAAACGGCGGTACGTGAAAGATTGGGTCAGGTTGTCCAGAAACTCCCGGCATCGCCGAAGGCAAAGATTGGCAATCCAAACGACGATTTTGGTGTCACCGTGGATGCAATTCGTGATCGCGCAAGATCGCTGAGTGACGCGCAGGTGCGCAAGTTGGTGTCGGAAGCCGTCGATTCTGCGCGCGGGCGTCGCTGATCGATGAGGGTGCTGCTCGATACCAATGTGTTGGTCAGTGCTTTGTTGAGCGGCAAAGGTGCGCCGGGTCAAATTCTCGATGCGTGGCGAGTTGGGCGCTTTGAGTTGGTGGTCGGAGATGCGCTGCTTGATGAATTCAGGCGCGTCTGCGCTTATCCCAAGCTGGCATCGTACCTAACCTCAGCGGATGTCGGTACTTTGATTAATCGTTTGCGAGCGACCGGGCGTTGGGTG
>JANOKK010000011.1:0-3881 GCA_031419255.1 Betaproteobacteria bacterium | reverse complement strand
CGCTGCTCACCTGGGCCTTTACTTCGTCACCGGCGTTTTCGTTTGTGGATTGACCAATGAAATGTTGTCGCTGAAATATTTGTGCTCGTTTTATGGCCTGATGATTGCGGGTCTGGCGGCCGATATTTCGCGGCGCGAAAGGTGGCGCGCGTGACCTCGCCTTCGTACTCAATTACCTTCGCCTGCTACAACGCGGTGAAGTACACGCGGCTCTGCGTTGAGAGCATGCAAGCGCACGGCACTCCGCTCAATCGCGTGGTGGTTGTGGACAATGGCTCTGCAGACGACACGCGTGCATACCTCGAATCGCAGCCGTTGGGTGGCCGTATTTTCAATCGCCACAATCTTGGCTGCGGTGTCGCGTGGAATCAGGGCGCACTCGCGCAACAGGCCGAGTGGTCGATCATCATGAACAACGATGTACTGGTCTCGGCGGGTTGGGTCGAGGCGTTGATTCAGGCCGCTGAGCGCAATCGATTGAAAATAATTTCACCCGCGTTGATTGAAGGGGAGCTGGACTACGACTTCGACGCATTCGCACCTGAGGCCGCACGCAAAATGAATGATGTGTTGCGCATCGGCAATCCGCACGCGGTGTGCCTCGCCGTGCATGAATCAGTGTGGGACGCCATCGGCTACTTTCAGCCGATTCCGTCGTTGTGGGGATTTGAAGACACGATGTTTTTTCATGCCGCGAAAAAAGCCGACATCCCGATGGCAACGACCGGCGCATCCTGGCTGCATCATTTCGGCTCGATCACGCAGACAGAAATGAAACGTGAACGTGGGTTGACGGATAAACAAGGTTTGAGCGATCGGCACGCGTATCGATTGCTCAATCAAAGCTGGTTGCAACGCAAGTTGGAAAAACGAAAAAAGATCGCCAATCTCAAGTCATGGCGCGCGCAGGAATTGACAGCGTTCGGGATGACCTTGCATGGTGTGCGCGAGGATGGGGAATTCAAGTGGCTTTAGAAGCGTTTATTGCGGATTTCTCACGCCCGTCGTTTTGGCGCAGGAATGATGTGGATGTTGAGCATTGCCAAGAGGCACTTCCATTCGTCCCAACTTATGTCTCCCCGGACTTGTTCCGGGGGCGAGGCGGGGAATTCGCATCGCATGCGATGCGCCCGCTGAACGCCAAGCCAATGCAGTGGCTTGGCCCAACTTTCATCGCAACCCAACGAGTCACGAAAATTGGGTACCGG
The DNA here is from genome assembly GCA_031419255.1 of Betaproteobacteria bacterium. GTDB lineage: Bacteria > Pseudomonadota > Gammaproteobacteria > Burkholderiales > Usitatibacteraceae > UKL13-2. The sequence goes on along the minus strand of JANOKK010000011.1, from coordinate 2,673 downwards.
CCTTCGCCGGTACGACAAGGGGCGGCCGGCCAAAAAGTAAAACCCAAGCATTGGCGAGGCTTTCAGGCTGAAATGCCTTGGAAACCCTCATGGATATTGGTAATCGCGTGAATTACGCGGGCTGGTATCGTCCATGAGTGTCGCCGCAGCGCCACGATTCTTTTCGGCGCAATTCCTCTCACGTCCAACCGCCAGTGAATTCAGTTTCGAGGTGAACGAAGCGATCGCGCGACACATTCAAGTGTTGCGTATCAACATTGACGATGGGGTGACATTGTTCGATGGCACCGGCGGAGAATGGCATGGCACCGTGGCATCAATCGGCAAACGCAATGCCAGCGTTCGCATCGAGACATTCGATCCCGTCGAACGCGAATCGCCGCTCGCCATCACGCTGGTGCAAACGCTCGCGACCGGTGACAAGATGGATTTGATCGTGCAAAAAGCCGTTGAGTTGGGGGTGCGTGCGGTACAGCCGATATCAAGCGAACGCGCAAATCTGAAGCTCGCCGGCGAGCGCGCGCAAAAGCGCGTGGCGCATTGGCAGACGGTCGCGGTAGCTGCCTGCGAGCAGTGCGGGCGGAACCGCGTGCCGGTCGTCGCCGAATCGATCGATTTCAAGGCGTGGGTGGCGACGTCTCGCGCGGCGGTGGGCGCGCGATTGTTATTGCATCCAAAGGGTCAAGAATCGCTGCTGGCGGCATTCAATCCGGCGACGCAGACGGCAATCGTAATCGGCCCCGAAGGCGGGTTTTCCGACGATGAGATTGCATTCGCCGCGCGGCACGGTGTGGTGAGCGTGAATTTTGGCCCCCGCGTGCTGCGCACGGAAACCGCCGGCCTCGCGGTGTTGGCGGCGCTGAACGCGCGGCATGGCGACATGAGATAGCTGCTCTTATCGTGCGCTGATGCCGTAAAATTCCCGCTGTAGTTTTTCTCGGGAAACGACGTCCACTTTCAGGCATTAAGTCCACATGGCCAAGAACGACCAGAAAAAACTCGAAGTATTCGTCAAATGGTTTCGCAGCGCGACGCCGTTTATCCACGAGTTCGGCGGGCGCACTATCGTCATCGCGTTTGGTGGCGAGGTGTTGTCCGATGGCGAATTGATGCAACTCGCGCATGATATCAACGTGCTGGTGAGCCTGGAAATCCGCGTGGTGCTGGTACATGGCACGCGTCCGCAGGTCGAAGATCAATTGAAACAGCATGGCGTCATTTCAAAACTCATCGACGGCAAGCGCGTCACCAACGATGCCACGCTGAAATGCGTGAAAGAAGCCAACGGCATCGTGCGCGTTGAAATCGAGGCGACACTTTCAACAGAGCTTGCCAATTCGCCGATGGCCAACGCCGATATCCGCGTTTCATCCGGCAATTTCATCACCGCGAAACCATTCGGCGTGCGCGACGGCGTGGATTACATGCACACCGGTCAGGTGCGGAAAGTCGATGTCGAAGGCATCAACCGGCGGCTCGATGATGATGAAGTGGTGCTGATTTCACCGATCGGATTCTCCCCCACCGGCGATATTTTCAATTGCACGCTGGAGGATGTGGCCACGTCGGTCGCGATCGCGCTGAAGGCCGAGAAACTGATTTTTCTCACCGAGACCCTGGGCGTCACCGACAGCAAGGAAAAATTGCTGACTGAACTCACCGCCCTGCAAGCGCAGGAAGCGCTGGGCTCCTTGCGCTATGGTGGGCAGACCGAAGACATCCGCCTGTTCCTGCCGTGCGCCATCCGCGCGGTGCGCGAGGGTGTCAAGCGCGCGCACTTGATCAGCCGGCATGTCGATGGCGCGTTGCTGATGGAGTTGTTCACGCACCACGGTATCGGCAGCATGATCGTGCTGGAGTCGCCCGACAAATTGCGCGATGCCGCGCTCGCTGATATCGACGGCATTCTCGCCATCATCGATCCGCTGGTCGCGCAGGGCGTATTGGTGAAACGCGATCGCGCGCTCATTGAGAAAGAAATTGACCGTTTCGTGGTGCTGGAGCAGGACGAAGAAATCATCGGCTGCGCGGCGCTGTACCCCTTCCCCAGCGACAAGGCCGTCGAGCTTGCGTGCCTCGCCGTGAATCCGTTTTACCGTGACGGCGGACGCGGCGAGCGCATACTAAATTTCGCCGAAAAGCGCGCCAAGGAAAAAGGTTTCAAGACGCTGTTTGTGCTTTCCACACAAACCACGCAGTGGTTTTTCGAACGCGGATTTGTCGAGAGCGACGTGAGCAAATTGCCGGCCGAAAAACAGGCGTTGTACAACTATTCACGCCGCTCGAAAATTTATTCGAAGGCGTTGTAACGCGCCAAACAAGTTTTTCCGATTCAAATAAGGATTTCATCATGGCAAGAATGGTCAATTGCATCAAACTCAAAGCCGAGGCCGAAGGTCTCGATTTTCCGCCTTATCCCGGGCCGCTCGGCAAGCAACTCTACGAGCAGGTGTCCAAGCAGGCGTGGAAAGATTGGCTCGATCATCAGAAGCGTTTGGTGAACGAGAACCGCTTGAACCTTGCCGATCAAAAGGCGCGGAAGTATCTTGAAGAGCAGATGACGAAACACTTTTTTGGCGAAGGTGCGGATCAAGCGTCGGGCTGGGTGCCGCCGGCGGCGTAAATTAGCGCGCGTTAACTTGCGTCTGTGCGCTTCACCCTCCCCGGTGGCCC
>JANOKK010000010.1:0-8262 GCA_031419255.1 Betaproteobacteria bacterium | reverse complement strand
CTAGAAAGTCCGGCACCGGCCCCAAATTCACAAGTGTCAGTACCGCCGACATGATGAAGGCCATCAGCATTGACATGAAAAACGCGAAGACGACCGGGGTAAATCGAACTGGGATTTTCATTTCGTATCGTAAGGGCTTTTGGCCCCTTAATTTTCGAATCAGGCCACCAATTGAAAATACCCCCGCGGGGGTATTTTTGGTGCCCGGGACCGGAATCGAACCGGTACGGCAGTTTGACCCGCCGACGGATTTTAAGTCCGTTGTGTCTACCTGTTTCACCATCCGGGCATGCGTTGATGTGGCGCGGGGAGAATTTTACCCGACGTACCGGTCACAGGATTGGATTTGCGATTTGCGACGTCGCTACACACGCGCAGACGTTGATTTTATTTGCGCCGACACGGCGAACTGAAGGCCCAATCGCGTTGTCATCCTGAGCAACGCGAAGGATCTCGGGGCATAAACGAGATCGTTCGCGTTGCTCAGGATGACGTGTTGCTTTGGTGGATCGATACAGGAATCGTTGCGCTGTGAAATGGATGCGCCACGGGGTACTTCTATCAACCTATAATTCGGTCGCCCCGGATTTAGTCCGGGGGTAAAGCGGGGACTTCGCAGCGCATGCGCTGCGCCCGCTGAACGCCAAGCAAATGCAGTGGCTTGGCCCCAATTCCGTTTACTTAAACACCGTTCGCCCTGAGGTATCGAAGGGCTAATATGCAAGCAGCCCTTCGATACCTCAGGGCGAACGGTGCCAATAGGACTATCTGAACAGCATTGTGTCTGACCCTATTTTCTATCCGCGCGTTTCCAGTGCCATGCCGCAAAAGCAAAATCCGATTCTCTTGACCGAAACACGGCGCGATGTGTCCACGGCGTTGGCGTTGGCGATGGGGCCCTTGATGCGCGCGCACAACATCACGCCCGGTATGCAAGATCCCAAGGAGGAAAGCTCGAACACTGAAATGGTGCAAAGCGCGATTCATTTTTTGAAAATGTTTGATCGTGTGTTGAACGCGCTGGTAATCAATCCCGAGCGGGCACTTGAAGAACTCAACGGCGACTGGACCGCGTCGCAAGAGTTGGCAGATGGTTTGATGCGCAAATACAAAGTGCCGTTTCGCGTCGGCCATCACTTTGGTGCCGAAATCGTCACGCACGCAAAAATCCACAACATCAAGCCGCTGGATTTTCCGTATGCGGAGGCGCAAAAAATATTTCGCGAAGCGGTCAAGGAATACAACGCCACGCTGGTGTTGCCGATGAGTGAGTTAGAGTTTCGATCCACCTTGAATCCAGTGGCCATCGTGCAGAATCGCCGCGCCGTTGGTGGGCCGCAGATGTCGGAGATGACGCGGATGCTGGCGTTTGCGAAGCAGAAATTGAAGGAGCAAGGCCAATGGATCAGTGCGCGCCGCAGCGCGATTGAAAATGCGCTCGGCAAATTGGATAAGGATTTTTCGACGTTGCTGGTGCCGTAGCGGGATTCAACCAATGGCCTGCACTTCTGTGAACGCGCATAACCGCTGACGTCGAATATCGTGTTCGAAAATTGCAGATTCATCCTGAGCGCAGCGAAGGATCTCGGCGCATCAGCAAGATCCTTCGCTACGCTCAGGATGACACCGCTATTTTTCGAGTGTGCGGGCATTTGTAAGGGAGGGTCTGACCAAGCCCTTCGACAGGCTCAGGGCGAACGGTAACTTATTGAATCCGTTCGTGCACAGAGGTTGCACCGCCTGAAAATGCCACTCAACGCGATTCCCGCTAACTCAGCAATGTATATTCCCCGCCCCGCTCGATCGCCCGCTGATACGCGGGCCGCGCGTGAATCCGGACGAGAAAATCACCGAGTTTGGGATAGTGTTTGTCCAGCCCGCCACGCGCAGCGGCAGCTTCCAATGGAAAACTCATCTGAATATCCGCTGCACTGAACGCGTCACCCGCAAACCAGCCGGTCCTGGTGATTTCGGCTTCCATGTATTGCAGTTGTTGTTTTAATTCCGGGTCGATGAACGATTGTTTGACAGTCGCCGAAATTTTTCTCGCGATCGGTTTCACAAAAAACGGCATCGGCGAGACTTCGACGCGGTTGAACACCAGCTTCATCAGCAGCGGCGGCATCGCAGAACCTTCGGCGAAATGCAGCCAATACGTGTAGCGCCGGCGCGCTTCCGTGCCGGCGGCGGGCACGAAGCGACCGGCCCCATAGCGCTCCATCAAGTATTCGATGATGGCACCCGATTCCGCCACCGTCACTTTGCCATCCGTGACCACCGGCGATTTGCCGAGAGGATGTACCGCCCGCAACGACGCCGGTGCCCGCATGGTTTGCGGATCGCGCTGGTAGCGTTTGATTTCGTATTCGATACCCAACTCTTCGAGCAGCCAAAGGATGCGCTGCGAACGGGAATTGTTCAGATGATGGACGGTGAGCATGGTGTTCTCGTGATGGTCGATGATTGGTCGCGTGCAACGTACGATACGCGGAATTTTGAAGATTGGATCAAGCCTTTCCGGGAGTGGAGAAACAACGTCGAACGACATGCCGTCACAGACCGCACACATTTGGACACAATTTGTTGATGGCGCGCGGGAAAGAATTCAGTAAGCTCAACGTTTGGGAATGCGATAATGTGCGCCGCGCGCAAAAGGAAGTACTGGCGCGCCGATTCAAATCGGTATCGCGGGAAATCCATCCAAGTTTTGTGAATGCACGATTTCACTCGGGATGAACCGCCGCGTCACATTTTTTTCGATAAAACTTTCTCGAATCGCTGTCTTTTCTGTCGAGGTTTGAAATGCGTTCCTGCTGCAAACTTGTATTTGCGATTGCACCCATCATTGGTAGCATATTTCCCGCAGCGGCAGCGCCGGCAGTGCCGGCAGAGCCCGATGTCGCCGTCATGCGCGCAGGCCTGATCCCGAAGCGTGAAGTCGCGGCGGACACATTCCTGAAAGCCCATCCCACATGGGACGGGCGCGGCGTGGTGATCGGTATATTCGATACCGGTGTCGATCCGGCCGCTGCGGGTCTTGCGACCACGTCAACGGGCGAGCGAAAAATTATCGACATCCTCGATGCCTCAGGCTCTGGCGACGTGGACACCAGCACTCGCCGCAAAGCAGACGCGAGCGGAAAACTGATCGGGCTCAGCGGTCGCACGCTGGAATTGCCCGCGGACTTAATCAACCCCACCGGTGAATTCCGCCTGGGCCTCAAGTCTGCCCATGAATTGTTCTACGACGATGTGCTGAAGCGCGTGATTGTTCGGCGCGCCGCGCAACGCGCGGCGGCATCCACGTTGCGCCTGGCCGCACGCGACCGCAGCGAGGAGGCGGCCAAACTTAAAGCCGCAAAGGCAAAGGCGCCCGATGAACGCAACCGCACCGAGCGCGATCTGATGGCGCGTGATGCGGCATTGACAGCATGGGATGAAGACAAAACGTCCGACACCACCGGCCCGATCTTCGATTGCATCGTGTGGAACGACGGCAAATCCTGGCACGTGATCATCGATACCGATGAAGACGGCGACTTGCGCAACGAAAAAATTCTGCGCCCGTATGGCGTGGCTGGCGAGTACGGCTCGTTCGGTGGCATCGCGCACGCAACCTTCGGCGTGCAGGTATATGAAAAAGGCGACCTGCTATCCATCGTCACCGTCAGCGGCGCACACGGCACCCACGTGGCGTCAATCGCCGCTGCCTACGCACCGGACGAGGCGGCCCGCAATGGCGTCGCACCCGGCGCGCGCATCGTCTCGATCAAAGTCGGCGATATCCGCGCGCGCGGCAGTTCCTACAGCACGAGCGAGCTGCGCGCCACCGCGCTCGCCGCGCAACACCGCGTCGATATCGTCAACGCAAGCTGGGGTGGCCGCTCGACGTTTCAGGACGGACGCAATCTCAACAGCCGTCTCTACGACATGATGGTGGAACGCTACAACGTATTGGGCGTGCTCTCCGTCGGCAATAATGGCCCCGCACTCGGCACCGCCGGCTCGGCCGGTGCTGAGGCCCATCGCGTTCTCGGCGTGGGTGCCTATATGTCGCCGGAAATGGGCCAGACGCTCTACAACACGCTCAAGCAAAGCGCCGATGCGGCCCAGCAATTCACCAGCCGCGGCCCCACCAAAGACGGCGACTTTGGCGTCGATGTGATGGCGCCCGGTGCCGCGTATGCATCGGTCTCAGCCGAGACGCGGCAAAAAACCGAAATGAATAACGGCACCTCCATGGCCTCGCCCTCGGCGGCCGGTGTGGCGGCTCTGGTATTAAGTGCGGCCAAGCAGATGAAGCTCGATGCCAATCCGGCGTTGCTGCGTGCAGCATTGATTCGTGGTGCCACCGCGCTGCCCAAGGAAGAAGTATTCACCCGCGGCGCCGGGCTGATCAACGCGCCGGGGGCCTGGAAAAAACTCAACGAGATGCAAGGCGTGAGCGCATTCAGCGGTTTTTACGATCTGGAAGTGGATCAGGGCACCTTCACCAGCAAAGGGCGCGGATTCATGCTGCGCGAGGCGGTCACCCATGCGCGCCGTCGCATCGCCGTCAAGATCACGCCCGCCTGGACGGAATCCACGCCGATTGCGATGCGCACCACGTTCGAGAGCGACCTGATTCTCAAGCCCTCGGCGGCGTGGATCACGGTACCGCGATATGTGCATCTGACCAGCGGCCCTCTCACCATCAGCATGATCGTCGATGTGCCGCCGGTGCCTGCGGGGGCGATCGGTTCCGTGAGCGTGGCGCAAGTCGATGCGGTGATCGCGTCAAAGCCCGCGCTCGGCCCGCTGTTCTCGATTCCCGTGACCATCATCCAGCCCGCCCCCGCGAGTGCCTTTATGGATCACAAACTCGAGGCCACGCTGGAGCTGAAACCCTCGGTCACTCGACGATTGTTCGTCAAAGCGCCTGCCAATGCGTCGGTGTTGCGCATCTGGGTCAAACACCAATCGAAAGATTCGCTGCAACGCCGCTTCGGCGTGCAGGCGGTGGCGTACTCGGCGCAGCGAAATGTGGCGGAAATGGAAACCGTGCGCAACCTGGCTCTCGAGCCTGGTGCCGAGCGGACATTTGATCTGCGCCTGAAAGCGGGCAGCGTGGCCGAGGTGGCCTATACGCTGCACTTTGCGGCAGTGGGGGAAGCCGCATTGCAGACACGCCTGGAATGGCTGGGCGCGGGCCTCGCGGAAACCCCCGTGGTGATGGCCGCCAACGCCGGCTGGGGCACGGCCGAAATCAATCCGCTCGCTGATCGCGATGTCAAAGTCGAGGCAAAACTGGATCGCGCCATGCATGTGTATTTGCCGGAAACGACATCGGCGCTCAAGATGGATGAACGCGCCGAATTGCCCGCGTCGGCACAAACCCCGGGGCCCGCCAGAACTCACGTATTGCGCCAACGATTTGCGCTCGAATTCAAAGAACCCCTCACGGCCCACGTGTTGCCCGCACAGGATTACGATCTCGGCGAAGCCGTCGGTGGCGAGCGCATAACGCTCATGCACGAATCCGGCGAAGTGCTGTTTGATACGCTCGGTTCTGACAATTTCACGCGTCCGCCGGTCAAGATTCCGAAGGGCAAAACCACCGGTATTCGTGAATTCACGGCACCGGAAAGCGAATTGCTTGCAACCCTGACTGCGGTGCCGTTGCGCCTTTCAGAAGCGATGAAAACGCCGCGCCCGCTACCAGTGCGCGCGAATCTGCGCGACCGGCTGTTTGGTAAAGACACGACGGAATTGAAACTCAAGGCAGGCCGCGAGGAAGAAATTTACCTGCAAGACAAAGTCATCGATGACCTCGCCAAGCTGGAACCAAAGCCTGCGCATTTCACCGGCACCATCATCATTCGCGACGGAGAAAACCGCGAAATCGGCAAACAGCCGATCACTTATTTCGCGGGCGCCTCGCCGGCGAAAGTGCTCAATATTGACCCCAAGGCGAAGCCGGTCAAGGACGAGCGCAGCGAAGTGGAAAAATTTGCCGATGCGCAATTCGACGCTCGCCTGGCCTTCGTGCGCGACCAGCGCGGCACCACCGAAGTCGCGACCAGAACGCGTCGCGCGGAAGTGCTCGCCGCATTGCGTAGCGAACGGCCCGCTGATGCGGCACCGGTGTTCGAGCATGCACTGGATGCCGCATTGGCGGCGGGCCTCGCGGGCGATAGCTGGCCCAAAGCAAAACCTTCCACCGACAACGACGCGACCAAATCCAAAGAGAAAGATAAGGAAGAAGAGGCCGTGAAACCTGCGTCAACGGTAATTCAAACTGCCGCTGCAGCGAACCCGGTCATCGCGTTGTTGGACGAGGCCCGCAAACTCGCGATTCCCGATGCCGTCGCGCAATATTTTGGCGCGCCACCGGCAATCGTCACCGGCGATCTCGCTGCGCGCCCCGCGTTGGAGCGCGAGAAAAAACGCATGACCACGCAACGTGAAACGTTGGCGAAAATTGAACGCCTGCGCGCCGATGTGTTGCGCGCGACCGGCCAATGGGATGCGGCGTGGAAGGCGTTTGCGCAAATCAAACGCTGGGAAGCCGAACCCACCGATAAGCCCACGCCGGCGCAGATCCAGACCCGCGCCATTGAGGCGGCTATGCTGGAACAAAACGGCCATCTCGGCCTTGCGTTGGACGCACTCAATGCACGACTTAAGGACGAAGCCGGCGACAAGAAACTGCTGACGCAGCGGCTGGCGGTCTATGAGAAGCTGGGCTGGTCGGAAATCGCGGCGCGCGAACGAGTTCGGCTCGCAATGTTCGAGCAACAGAAAAAGGTGGCCGGGAAACTCTGATGCGATAGATCCGTTTGGGTGCCGCCGTCAATTGACGCGCCGACAGCCCAGCGGCAACAAAGTGATCAGGGCAAACAGCAAGGCGATCACGATGACCATCGTCGCAATCGGATTATCCTTCGCGAAATCGCGTGGCATGTATTTCTCCGGCCAACGCTCGCGAGAGAGAAAAGTTTCCCAATAAATTACCGGTTTCACCGAGCCCAGATTTTCGATTGTGCTGCGGTGAAAGTTTGATTGCCAGACGGCCAACTTGTTGCCCGGTTGAAACACGGAAAAATCCGGCGAATGGCGCGAGACCCAAGGCGCGCGGCGCGGATCCAGCCCATCGACATCGATGGTGAAGATTTGCGCACCGGGTGCGGTGAGTTTCGCTTCGACCCGCCAAGTGCGCCACAGCACGCGATAGCCGCGAAAGTAAGTCAGTTTGTCATCCGCAATCGGCGCGCGCGTGATCTCGATTTCGGCCGGAACATATTGGTGTTCGTATGCGGCAAGCGGGTGTTCGTTGTTGACAAGATACACGCCACTTGCGATGAGGCAGGCCACAAACGCTGTCGTCAGCCGCGAGGCAAGCGGCAATCCTGCAGTGTCGCCACCACGTTTACCGACAAACGAAAGCACCAGAAAAATTATCGCAAACGAAAGCAGCAACACCGGTGCGATCAATAACTCGATACTGTTTTCAAGCGCCTCGTTGAGCGACGGAAAACGCGGAAACGCAGCGCGACTGATCAACAGTGCAGGCGGGCTTTGCAGCAGGGAAACCGTCTCCGGCTGTTTTAATTTATTGTCGGCGTAGAACCATACCGGGTGGATAGAACCCGTTGCAAAACGATTTGCATCGGGGATGGAATTTTGTTCGAGGTGATTCTTTTCCGGGTCAAAATCCGACAGCGCCACCGCAAGCGTGAACGGATAGTCGGCGACACGAAGTTCAACATGCCATCCCACATTGGCTTCGTCGGTTTGCGATTTCGCCTCCAGCACATCGGCCCAGTACGGCGCTTTCACGACCGTGGCGCGCGTGGCGACGTAGCCATCGCGCAGCAACCATTGCGCGAGCGCACCACTCTCCTGCCCGGCGGTCAGCATGATGCCGATTGCAACAACCGCCAACCACAGCGCCATGCGAAATCGGCCCGCATGCCAGCGAAAGCCCCAGCCATGAACCCCCGTCTGTGCAAGCGAGAGCGCAGCCGCCGCAACGGTCTGCCGTGGTGCGCGCGTATCTCCCGCGCGTGATGGTTTTCGTTTCATCGCCGCCCCCTGTGGATGACATTCAACGATACCGCAATGGCGGATTAGGCGTTTTTTCAGGATGTCGTCGACCGGATGAACGCGAATAATCGCGTGGATGACGGCGACGGGTTACGCAGACCGGGCCTCATGGCACTTGGTGAAGCGATTGGTGCTCGGGGGAAGCGAATGGTAGTATGGGTGGAGCGTAGCGATACC
>JANOKK010000009.1:0-2956 GCA_031419255.1 Betaproteobacteria bacterium | reverse complement strand
CGACGTTGGACAGGGTGTTCTGACTGCCGGCAGGGCCAAAGAGCTGGCCCCAGGTTGCGAACATGTTGGAGGTGAGCTTGCCGCCCACCTCATGGGTGTCGAATTTTGAATAATAGAGATCCAGTTGGGTATGCAGATCGTCGTTGGGTTTGTACTCCAACACGGTCATCAAGCCGTCGCGAGTGTTCTTCTTTGTGGTCGTCGATGATGTCCAGAACATCGGTAGCAATGCCTTGGCGTCGTACCCCCAGTTATTTGGACCCTTGAACAGCGACGGCACGGCACCATTGACTGGCAAGCCATAGGGCGTGTAGTCGCCGTACTGATCCAATTCCGTGAGCTTCAACTGTGTGGCCGATTCCAAGTGCGCGAAACCTAGCGCAACGCCGACCGTATTGTTCGCAAACTGGTTGATGTACGAGACGCTCAGGCGTTTGCCTAGTGAGCTCGCCACACCCGGCACCAGATTGCCATTCGAGTTGTCTTCGCCGCGCACATTGACGGCAACTTCGCGTCCACGCGTATCCAGCGGACGCCGTGTACGAAGGTCAACGGTCCCTGAAAGCCCTTGGCCGATCAACATTGCATCGGGTGTCTTATAAACAACGGCCGAACTGATCAGTTCGGACGGAAATTGATCGTATTCCACGGCGCGGCTGTCGTTGGAACTGACGAATTCGCGGCCGTTCAACAAGGCCCCGGAAAACGCCGGAGACAAGCCGCGGATTGAAATCACGTTGACTCTGCCGTCCGGGCCGCGCTGCCCGGTCACGCCAGGAAGTCGCGCGAGCGCTTCGGCAATGCTGGAGTCGGGCAGCTTGCCAAGTTCTTCCGCGGAGACGACTTCGACAATTGAATCAGACTCTCGCTTGACCGCAAGGGAATCCTCGATACTGCGCCGGATACCGGTTACGACAACCGTTTCCACACTCTGCGCGGCGATCTTTGCCGCCTCCTTCTTGAGGGCGTCTTTTTTCGCAGCCTCTTGTTTGGCGGCTTCTGTTTTGGCGGCGTCCTGAACCACCGGATCTGCCTGCTGCGCTTGTGCGCTCACAGCAAAAATCGCGGCCGCGCACGCAACAACCAAGGGGCGCAATTTGAATTCGAGCTGATTTGCCAGAGTACCTTTGCCGCCCATCTTGTTTGAAGCATTCATCAATCGACTCCTTGGGAAATGTGTAGAAATTCGTGGTCTTGCGCCGCGATTACAGAAACCTTTGAAAGGATAGTCCCATGAGTTTTCTCCACGGGGATTATTGTTGAAAGCGCTTTCATTTTTGATTAAAACTAAAGCCCGATCAAGATTCTGACGGGCTCTTTTTACGCAAATGATCTTTGAAAGCGCTTTCATATTCGGCCGAAACTTACTTCTTGTCAAGAGTAATGAGCGGTTCGGAAGAAGTATTTCATGTTGCGGTGCGTCAATCTAACCGTCTCCGGACGACCAAATGCCGTGCAATGACTTGGCAATCTGCGGTTTGTAACCACCAATGTCGACTTCGCATCTTTGAAGCGACCGCAGAAACCATGAGGCGGGGGTTCATGCTTGAGAGGCCGGTAAAAGACGCTTTTGCGTACCGCCACTACCACCGGTAAGCAAACCCCAATACCAACTCAAGAATAGCAGCGGTGCTTGCCTTTGGGTCCGTCGTCACCAACGCGGGATTGAAGTGCTGCGTTGAGTTGCAGTCGCATATTAGCGTTGTGGAAGCCGTGTGCCGGGTTAATGTGATCCGGCCAAGTGCGCGCCAATAGCGGTGTGAAGTTGCTCCATGTTTCGCCTGCAATACAGGTTGCTTCGGTAACGAAGATCGCTTTCATGTGTGGCTTGCAATGCTGCGAAACTACTCGTGCCAAGAGTGCCCATTTCGCTCTGTCATCGCAATCGCAGCACTCGGCCCCCAACTCCCCGCCGTGTAAGGCTTGACCTTCTGCCCCGTACTGCGCCAGCCATCAATAATCCCGTCGATCCATTGCCACGCCGCTTCGACTTCATCGCGGCGCACGAATAACGCCGAATTATTTTTCAGCACATCGAGCAACATGCGCTCATACGCGATGCGGCGGCGTGATTGACCAAACGCATCGCCTACCGAAAGATTGAGCGGCACTTGCGCCAACGTCACGTCGTTCATGCCCGGCTTCTTGTGCATCAGCGAAAGCGTGATCATTTCCTCGGGCTGCAATTTGATCAGTAACGTGTTGGGCGCCAGCGTTGCACCGATGCCGGCAAAAATGTTGTACGGCGCGGCTTTGAACTGAATCATTATTTCGCTGCTGCGCTTTTGCAGTCGCTTACCCGTACGCAGGTAAAACGGCACGCCTGCCCAGCGCCAATTGTCGACGCCGACGTGCAGCGCAATAAATGATTCCGTATCGCTTTCCGGCTTCGCACCCGCCTCATCAAGATAGCCCAGTGCCGCTGCACCGCCGCTGAATCCCGCCGTGTATTGACCACGCACCGTGTGCGTCGCAACATCGGCGCCCGTGATGGGCCTGAGCGACCACAGCACTTTCACCTTTTCGTTGCGCACGGCCGATGGCGTGAAACTCGCGGGCGGTTCCATTGCAACCAGGCAAAGCAATTGCAGCATGTGACTCTGCACCATGTCGCGCAATGCGCCGGTGGCATCGTAAAACGGCCAACGTCCTTCAACACCCACCGCTTCCGCGACGGTGATCTGCACTTGCTCGATCGCATTCGCATTCCACAGCGGCTCGAAGATCGAATTGGCGAATCGCAGCGCGAGCAAATTCTGCACCGCCTCTTTGCCGAGGTAATGATCAATGCGAAACACCTGACTTTCTTCGAAGGCAGCACCGATGTCTTCATTGACCTTGCGAGCAGACGTGGTGTCGGTGCCGATCGGGCCGGAGCTGCTGCTGTCGACGCCGCAGCAGTACCCGTCGCCGCACGGGGGTCAGATCCACGGGATCGCGACGGGCGGCGGCACGA
>JANOKK010000008.1:0-2737 GCA_031419255.1 Betaproteobacteria bacterium | reverse complement strand
TCGTGCCCGCCGGCGCATCGTGCCAGGAAAAATGCGGATTCTGATTCGATGAAAGTGTCGCATGTGCTTTCGCATCCATTGCGCAGAACGCGAATTCGGCGGGCATCGGCGCGTGGTCGGCGAAACTGGTGCTGGTGAGTTTCATGTTGGAAATATTCAACCGTTTGATCGATGACTATTGCGCGGGTGGTGCCTCAAGCAATTCGACATCGAATATCAACGTTGAATTCGGCGGGATCAATCCGCCTGCGCCGCGCGCGCCGTAACCGAATTCAGACGGAATAATCAGCGTGCGTTTGCCCTTCACTTTCATGCCGGGCACGCCTTGATCCCAGCCCTTGATGACGCGTCCGCCACCGAGCGGAAACTTGAAGGGGCGGTTGGCATCCACGGAGCTGTCGAATTTCCTGCCTTTGCCACCCGGCAGCGCCGGATCGTATAGCCAGCCGGTGTAGTGCACGGTCACCGTGGCACCGCCAATCGCTTCTGCGCCATCGCCAATCGATTGATCGATGACCGTGAGTTCGGTCGGGGTAGCGGGCAAAGGATCCTGCTGAGTGAGGCGTTTCGGCGGCACAGCGGGTGGCGCGGGCGCGACTGGCGGCGTGGCTGCGGTGGAGGCCGCAGCGGCGGCGGCAGCGGTCTGCGCGGTCGCAGACGACTTGTCACGGGTGCCGACGATATCAATCAATTCCACCTCGAATATCAAGGTCGAATTGGCGGGGATTTTTGGACGCTCTTTGTCGCCGTAGGCCAACGCGGGTGGAATGATGAGTGTGCGCACGCCTTTTGTTTTCATTCCGACGATGCCGCGCTCCCAGCCCTTGATGACCTTGCCGACACCGATAAAAAATCCAAATGGAATCTGCCGTGTGCGCGACGTATCGAACATTTCGCCCTTGCCGTCGGGTTTCGCCGGGTCATACAGCCAGCCGGTGTAATTGACGAGTACCGCGTTGTCGGTCTCGGCCGCTTTGGAATCCTTGTCACCGATCTGGCGCTCGATGATCGTCAATTGCTTGACGATATTGGGAAGCTTCTGTTTGGGCGTAAGTTTGACGATCGCGTTTTCATCGACTGCGCCGACGGTTTTACCCTTGGCTGGGTCGGTGGCACCGATGGCGAATGAAGAGACCAACAACGAGGTGGCGACGGTAGCGAATGCTGCCGTCGATAAAATTGTCTTGATTGCTTTCATGAATGTTCCTGAAAAAATTGCTTGTCGATAATAGTGTTGCAATGAAAGAGCTATTCCCTTCCCCGCGCAGGCGGGGATCAAATCTGCGTTGCGCAACGAGATTTACCTCACCGGCCCCGCGCCACACCCTCGCGACGCGGATCGGCACCGCCCTGCCAGCCTGCTTTGTCGCGCATGATGCCATGCAATCCGCTATTCATGTCGATGGCGCGAACGTCGTGTCCCATGGACTTCAACGCGCCACTTAAGTTCTCGATGGACGTGTCTTTTTCAATTTCGGTCGGACCATTACGGCTGCCGAAATTCGGCAGCGACACGGCGGCTTGCATATCCATGCCCCAGTCGAGCGTAGCGATGAGCGTCTTGGCGAGGTAATAGATCATTGGCGGCCCGCCGGGCGTGCCGAGCACCATGTGCAAGCGATTGTCGGCGTCGAACACCAGCGTCGGCGACATCGCGCTGCGCGGGCGCTTGCCGGGTTGTACTGAATTGGCCACTGGCAGTCCGTTGACGATCGGGAACATCGAAAAATCGGTGAGTTGGTTGTTGAGCAAAAATCCGCGCACAAAAATCCGGCTGCCCAATCCCGATTCGATCGAGGTTGTCATCGACACGGCGTTGCCGGCCTTGTCAACAATCGAGATGTGGCTGGTGGAGGAAAATTCGAGTGCCTCGCCGTCAATCATTGCAACCTTTGCGCCAGTCGGCGCACCGGCCTCGGCGCGGCCCATGGTTTTTTCCGACCGGATCAACTCGCCGCGCCGGCGCGTATAGCCCGGGTCGGTCAATCCGGCTACTGGCACATCGGTGAAACGATCGTCGCCGGCGAAGCGCTCGCGGTCGGCGTAGGCAAGGCGCTCGGCTTCGGATATCAAATGCACCGCCTCGACCGAATTGGCAGATATCGCTTTCATATCGAAGCGCTCCAGCGCACCCAATATTTGCAGCATGGCAATGCCGCCGGCCGAGGGCGGCGGCACACCACAAAGTTTGTACGCACGATATTTTCCGCAAACCGGCGTGGTGGTGCGTGCGCGGTAATCGCGCAAATCCTGCTCGGAAAGCGTGCCGGGGTTTGTCGGGTGATTCTGTACCGCAGCCGAAATGTCTTTCGCGATATCGCCGATGTAAAATGCGTCCGGCCCTTCGCGCGCGATGCGTTTCATCACCGCCGCGAGTTCAGGATTTCTCAGAATCGTGCCGACCGATTTCGCCGCACCGTCGGGCATGAAAAAATACGCGCGCGCGTTTGCATCCGCTTTCAATGCCGTGTCGCGGGCGATCTGCGCATGGGTGCGCAGCGACATCGGAAAACCATTTTCGGCAAGCGCAATGGCTGGTTCGAATAACTTCGCCCACGGCAATTTTCCATGGCGCGCGTGGGCCATATCGAGCATACGCAAAACTCCCGGCACGCCCACTGAGCGACCACCAACCACTGCGTTGAAATAGCGTATCGGCTTGCCATCCTTGTCGAGAAACAACTCGGGGGTTGCACCCATGGGGGCGACTTCACGGCCATCGTAAGCGTTGACTTTG
>JANOKK010000007.1:0-1578 GCA_031419255.1 Betaproteobacteria bacterium | reverse complement strand
CGCTCGATTGCGTAGCGCAGCATGGTGCGGGGCATCTCGCGGTAATGTTTTTTCAGGAATGATTCTTCCTCTTTCTCGCCGATCCGCTTGCCTACCTCGCGCAGCATCCAGCCGACCGCTTTCTGGATGAGGTCTTCATTGTCCTTGAGTAATATTTTTGCAATGCGAAACGTCTCGGTGGGTTCGCCCTGCTTGATGTAGTGAAACGTGGCGAGCATCGCGATGCGCCGCTCCCAAAGCGAATCCGATCTGGCGAGGCGGTTGAGAATGCGTTTGCGCTCGCCTGGCTTATCGGCAAGCCACGCGCCAACGATGTGTTCGGCGGAGAGATCGACCAAATCCCAGCCATTGATAAATTTCGTGCTTTTCAGGTACAAATCGTAAATGACTTTTTGCGTGGATTCGTCGGTGCGCGCGTAGAGATTTACCAACAACATGAGGCCGAGCGAGCGTGCTTCGTGCCAGCCTGATTTCAACAGTGGCAATGCGACGACGATACCTGCGCCGCGCAGATCGCGTGCCAATTGTCGCAACGCGGGCGCTCGAGTACCGATAAATTTGTCGCCTTCGCCATATTCACCCGGGCCGGTTTTAAAGAAACGCAATTTCACCTCGGCGGTGGCTGCATTGCCCAACGACATGAGCCGCGCGAGCACACCGGGCGCATTGGGCAACGCGGCTGCCGTCGCAGTTGCCGCCTTGCGAACGGCGGGATTGCGGCGGCGCGTCGCTATTGCGCTTTTGGCCTTTTTTCCCATTCGTCTTCAAGCTCCTTGCCTGACTTGTAATGCGATACGCGCAGTACAAGACGCTTGTAGCGCTGCATGAAGGCGTTGCTGCCCTTGATCTCGTCAGTCCAATATTTATCCGCCAACGCGAGATTGGCTTTCTCGGCCATCAGGAAATAGCGCCGCGAACTCTCGCCGCCGAAAATATACAATTTGCCGTCGACTATTTTCCACGTGTCGGCGTCGCCACCCCATGGTATGCCGTAGACGATGCCGTTGCTGCAAAAGCCACCATACTGCGGCGCATATTTGGCGGGCTCTTTAACGAACATCGCCTTGTGCGCGTCGCTCATGAAGCGGTAGGTCGCACCATCGAAGTCGGCTTTGATGTCGGCGCGACCGAGCGTGTGTTTGCCCAATGTGAAATAGGCGACCGGATCATGACCCTTCAGCATCAAAGTACCGTCGGCACCGTCGGCTACGCTATTGTGTGGCCCACTGCCTGCGCATGCGGAAAGCAACGCCGTAAGCAGCAGAACTGCAAAATAACGCCGGGATGTCAATTGAACGGTAGTCATGTGTCCCTCGTAAATAATGGCTAACGCGCCGCTTCTGCAAGCGCCTTGAGATTCTTCAGCCCGTCCTCAAAATCCGGCCCGAGCATGCGATCCATTGCGAGTGCAAAGTATCGCATGAGTGGATTGCCGCCGACATCGCCCTCGCCGATCCAGCGTACCCGTACTGCCTTTCCGGCTTGAGAAAATTCGAAACGCCCTTCCCTCTCACCTTCGAAATCGGTGAACGTGATTTCGTAAGCGATCAGCTTGTCGAATTCGGCGGCAGTGAATTC
>JANOKK010000006.1:0-3172 GCA_031419255.1 Betaproteobacteria bacterium | reverse complement strand
TAAAAAATCCGCAGAAAAAATCTGTTCACGATATTCCCTCCAAACGCGTTGTCGTGCATTGCTTCGGTTGGTCTTTGGCAGCCAAAGTATGTACGGAGCACGCGCTGGACTGGATGACCCGTAATTCAACAAAGTCACTTTATATTGCCCGTTTGGCTCCTCGATTTGATGGACTAAGTGGTTTGTTGCAAATCAAAATGGCAATTTGAACCTTTGCGCATCCGTCGCATGGAGTCGGGCGTAGATAACCGGGAGAGTACCGCGCATTTGCCTACCCCCGATATGCGCGCCCGATGCGCCGCCATGTTCCAAGGAGTTCTCGATGCAACGATTCATTGGAAAGTTCTACGGTTTGCTGGTCTGCTTCCTCGTCCTCACCGGCTGCGCAAATGTCGCCCCCACCGAGCGTGGCATCCACGCGCGAACGGAAATGCAATTCGACCCCGACAGCGCGCACGTAAAAGTCACCGATCAAATCTACGCCGCGCGCGAAGCCGCCGCCGGTGGACGCGTGACGGGCGGCGGTGGCTGCGGTTGCACCATGTAATCATGGGTAAAAAACACGCCTCTGCGCTTTCCGTATTCATGTCCGCCGCCGCCGCGTTGCCGATCGTGGCGATTCCGGTTTCGTCTTGCGCGCAAGTGCTCGACGAAGAGTTCATTCCTGCCGTATTGCCGACTGGTGCCGCGATGGGAATTCGCTCGCTTTCCTACCGCGAGGCGCACGACCGCATGAAAGTCTCCGAGTCGGTCGCATGGATCAAAATCCCTCTCGGAGAAAATTGGGAAGTCGCCGGCTCGCGTTTGCTGGATGTCGTCAGCGGCGCGTCAGTGGCGAGAGTGTCCAATGAATCCGGCAAGCCGGTGCAAATCATCACCGGCGCATCGGGCGAGCCGATAAAGGATCGACGCAATGGCACTGATTTTTCCGTCAGGCGAAAAATTGGCGACGGCACGCTTGCCGTATCACGCGCAATTTCCAAAGAAGAAGACTATGATTCGCGCGCGTTCGGGTTGGCGGCTACCATCGACTTCAACGAACGCAACACCACGCTCGCATTGGGATACGGCAAGAGCAATGATCACGTGCGTTCGGGAGACGATCCAACCCTGCATGAGCGCAGACAATCGCGCGATATTCTGATCGGCGTGACCCAATTGCTGGATCGGCATTCGCTGGTGCAAAGCAATTTATCGTATGCGCGCAATTCGGGATTCCTCAATGATCCGCACCGCAATACATTGTCGTTTTATCGCGATGGTTTGTTCCCACCATTGGTGCTGGTGAAAGATGCGCGCCCCGATTCGCGCTATCAGTGGGCCTGGTTCAATCGCTACAAACGCACCTTGCCCACGCCAAACGCGGTGATCTCCGCCGAGTACCGCTACTTTCGCGACGACTGGGGCGTCCGTGCGCATACCGTCTACGCAAGTTGGTTGCAGACAATGAACGACACCTGGAAATGGGAAACCGGGCTTCGTTATCATTCGCAATCGGCTGCCGATTTTTACCGGGCAGAAATTACCCAGCGCCCAGTGCCGCGCTATACGTCCAGCGACCAACGCATTGCCGCGTTCGGCACACTCGAGCCGTCAACCAAAGTGCTTCTCAAACTAACGGCGGGCACCTCGCTCGACATCGGTGTCTCGGTCTACCGTCAGCAAGGCAATTGGAAAATCGGCGGGGGCACGCCGACCTTTGAGTCGTTGCAGGCAGTGACAGTCAACGCGGGAATCGTGCATCGGTTCTGAGCCGACCGCTGAGACGACCGGGCGGGCGTTAGTCGCGCCTTGTGTCGTCGTAAACTACCGCATGCAACATTTCCGCTATACGTTCCATGCAATGGCGTGCGACAACGTCATTGAATTTTTCGCGCCCACGCCCACGCATGCAGACGCGACCGCGCGGGCGGCGATCGACGAAGTCTTGAGAATCGAGGCCAAGTATTCGCGCTATCGCTCCGATAGTGTTGTCTCAGCCATTAATTCATCGGCCGGTCTTGCGCAAGTTGAAATTGACGCCGAAACCTCGCACCTGCTCGATTACGCGTCGATCTGTTTTGAACAAAGCGCGGGCATGTTCGACATCACCTCCGGCATATTGCGGCGAGCATGGAGTTTCAATGCAAAACAACCGCCAACTCGCGCCGTGATCGAGTCACTGCTGCCCTTGATCGGTTGGCGGCAGGTAGTACGCGGCGCAGATCATGTTTTCCTTCCCCGGATCGGCATGGAAATCGACTTTGGTGGCTTCGGCAAAGAATACGCCGTCGATCGTGCTGCGGCGGTGTTGCTGTCATTTGGCTTGCGGCACGCATTCGTAAGTCTCGGCGGCGATGTGACGGTAACCGGCCCTCGCGCCGACGGGCAACCGTGGCAGCTAGGCATCCGCCATCCGCGCAATGCCGATGCCGTGATCGCGCAACTGCCGATCGCATCAGGTGCCATCGCCACCAGCGGCGATTACGAACGGTTTCTCGAATACGATGGCAAGCGCTATTCGCACATCCTCGATCCGCATACGGGATTGTCGGTGCAAGGCTTTCAATCGGTGACAGTCCTCGCACCGTCCTGTCTGGTCGCCGGCAGCGTGAGCACGATTGCGATGCTGAAAGGCAGTACTGGCGCGCAGTCTTGGCTGGCAGATAGCGGTGCCGATTATCTCGCGGTTGATGCCGATGGCAATGTCATCTCGAATCTTGCGGAAGCGTAATGTTCGGTGAGACAGGCAACGCAATTAGGCTTCGCGATTTGGAATAGACATCGGCCCGATCGGCAGCAGACTGCGCGTACTTTCAAAGCGCCTTTGCTGCCCCGTGATGGGATCAAGAAATGCGATCGATTTCGCCAGCAATTGCAGCGGTTGGCTGAAATCGTCTTCCTCGATGCGATCTTTGGAAAAATGCACGGGATAAATTTGGTCGTTCAGAATCGGCAGCCCCAATGCCGCCATCTGCACCCGCAATTGATGGCGTTTGCCGCTGGCGGGTTGAAGCCCGTAGCGCGCGATCTGGCCATTCGATTCGATGAGTTCGATGGCAGTTTCCGCATTGGCTACGCCACCGGATTCGCACATTCGCATGAAATGCTCGGTGCGCACGATACGGCTGCTATAGCGAAGTGGCAATGCCAGATCCGCTCGAAACGGCGCGACCGCCTGATAGCACTTGAC
>JANOKK010000005.1:0-4127 GCA_031419255.1 Betaproteobacteria bacterium | reverse complement strand
CCACATTGAGCTGTCCCGACACCGTGAGGAACGCTTCGCGGCCAAAAAAATCCTGCGTGAAATCGATTTTGCCATCGGGCGTTTTCGGCAGATTCATCATGTCCAGGGTTGACACGCGGAATAATTCTCCTGCGCCTTCCGCGTCCGACGCAGTGATGATCGGCGTATTTACCCACAGGTAGCCTTCTTCGTGAAAGAAGCGGTGGATCGCGGAGGCAATCGTGTGGCGCACGCGCGTGGCGGCACCGATCACATTGGTGCGCGGTCGCAAATGCGCGACCTCGCGCAGATATTCCATCGTGTGCGCTTTGGGTGTGATCGGGTACGTGTCCGGATCATCGACCCAACCCACCACCTTCATCGCGGTGGCTTGCATTTCAAACGGCTGGCCCTTGGCGGGCGATGGCACGATTAGGCCCGTCGCTTCCACCGCGCAACCGGCGGTAAGTTTTTGCACTTCGTCTGCGTAATTGGCAAGCGAATTCGGCACTACCACTTGCACCGGGTGAAAACACGATCCATCGGACACACTCACGAAAGAAATTCCCGCTTTGGAATCGCGACGCGTTTTCACCCAACCTTTGATGGTGACTGGCGCGTGTGAATGATTGAGGCCCAACGACGCCTTGCCGGAAAGAATATCGAGACAACTGAATGAAGACATGTTGACGCCTTGAGAAAATTCGTTGAAGTGCGTGCAATTTTACCGGTTTTGATTTTGCGGTATGGTGTTCCCGCGCAAAATAGTCGCGCACCGACCGGTCCAAAGTCCACGACTGGCGCGGAGTTCCGGGGCATGTGCGCCGTGAACCGCATGAATGTTGGGCCGCAGGCCATGCCAGTTACAATGCCTCATGCTCATCAGCACGACACCGTACGACAATCTCACGCCCGACGTAATCCTCGATGCAGTGGAAAGCACTGGCTGTCTCGCCGATGGCCGCATGCTGGCACTCAACAGCTACGAGAACCGTGTCTATCAAATCGGCATCGAAGAATCGACGCCGGTCATCGCGAAATTCTATCGACCCAATCGTTGGAGCGATGCGCAGATTCTCGAAGAACATGCCTTTACGCAAGAATTGGCGGAGCGCGAAATCCCGGTGGTGCCGCCGCTCGCGATCAACGGAAAGACGCTGCACGAATTTGCCGGCTACCGATTCAGCTTGAGTCCGCGTCGCGGTGGACGCGCGCCGGAGCTTGATAACCCCGACGTATTGGAATGGATGGGGCGATTTCTCGGCCGCATTCACGCCGTGGGTGCGACGCGATCATTTGTGCATCGCCCGGCAATCGATATCGAGAGTCACGGCCAGATCCCGCGCGATTGGTTACTGCAAAGTGATTTCATTCCCGCCGATCTGCGCGACGTGTGGGCGAGTGTCGCGGATCAGGCGTTGGCGGGCGTGCGGGCGTGCTACCAGCGCGCGGGCGACGTTGCCAACATTCGATTGCACGGCGATTGCCACGCTGGAAACGTGCTCTACACCGACGATGGCCCGCACTTCGTTGACTTCGACGATTGCCGCAGCGGGCCGGCGATGCAGGATTTATGGATGCTGCTCGCCGGCACGCGCGAAGAAATGACGGTGCAATTACGCGATGTGCTCGAAGGATATCAAGACTTCGCCGATTTCAGTCGCCGCGAATTGCATTTGCTGGAGGCATTGCGCACCTTGCGCTTGATTCACTATTCCGCTTGGCTCGCGCAACGGTGGGACGACCCCGCTTTTCCACGCGCCTTTCCATGGTTCAACACGCAACGCTATTGGCAGGATCGGATTCTGGAATTGCGCGAGCAGGTGGCCGCGATGGACGAAGGGCCGATTCACCTACAGGCAGGATGACGCGGTTTGTCATTCGCCTCATTTCTCACCTTCTCCTTTGGCCAAGTGAGAGAAGGCGTACGCTTGATCGCCAAAATGTAGGATGGGTGGAGCGCAGCGATACCCATCGCGTCGTGCAATTGCCGTGATTGGTATAGCTGCGCTCCACCCATCCTACGCGCCTACTTCGCCTCAATAAACCTCGGGCTCATCAGCGCCGCCTCCGAGCGGTCATGCGGTTCCTTCTCCTTCATCAGTCCTTGCACAATCTGCAATGCGGTCTTGTCGCAAGGCGGCAAATCGATATCGCAGGTGGCGATCGGCGTGGTGCGCGCACCCCAGCGGATCAAATGCGCGGACATGGTGAGGCCGCCACCGAATGCAGGAATCAATACCAGGCATCCCGGCTTGACGCGGCCTTCTTCGAGCGCTTCCACCAAGGCAATCGGCGCGGTGGCGGCACTCATGTTGCCGTATTTATGAATCGTTAAAAACACTTTTTCCATCGGTGCGCCCACCTTCTTTGCGACCGCTTCGAGGATGCGCAGATTGGCTTGGTGCGGCACCACCACTTCAATGTCGTCCATCGTCACCCCTGCCTGCTTTTACACATCGAGGCTACCCTCACTCATGCCGGTGACGGCTTTCTTGAAAATTTCCTGGCCATCGAAATCCCAACGCGTGTCACCAAGCTCGGTACCGGCGTTGGCGTAGATGGCCCCCATGCCGCGCACCCGCAGCGTGTGGCGCGCGTCGGCGAAGCACTGCAATTTTTGCGCGATGACGCCTTCTTCATGTTCGGTCGCTTCAAACACGCACGCCGCTGCGCCGTCGCCAAACAACACCGCGACGTTGCGATTGTTCCAATCCATGAATTTGGAAATATGTTCGACGCCGATCACCAGTATTTTTTTCGCGGCACCCGATTTGATGAACGCGGTCGCGGTGGACATGCCGTAGAGAAAACTGGTGCAGGCGGTGTTCAGATCCATCGCCGCCGCTTTGGTGGCACCCAATTTCACTTGCAAGCCGGATGCCGAATTCGGCACGTGTTCATCGAAACTGCAACTGCCATAGATGATGAAATCAAGCTCGTCGGCTTGCATCCCCGCACACGCGAGTGCGCGCACTGCCGCAACATAGGACATTTCGAGCCCCGAAACATGCGACACGCGCCGCTCTTTCATACCGGTGCGGCTGGTGATCCACGCGTCGTCGGTCGGCAGGAAGGTGCCGAGGTCGGCATTGGTGAGAATGGCCGGCGGCAGACATTTGCCCCAGCCGGTAAGTGCAGCGTAGGTCATGACAATATTCCCCGAGTAGCGTTGGTGTTCGCTCTTCTTTGACTATCGTGAGAGCGATTAGTTGGTTTCAAGCAATTGCGCATTGTCGCGCAAAATTCATCGCCTGGAAGAAAACATCAAGGCGGACTCTAGGCTTGCTGGACAACAACATTCCTGGCAAGCGTCTTGAACCTCACTCCATTTTTCTGTTCAACGGTGATCGTGACGTGGCCTGTTTTGCTGGTGTTGATGTCACGTACGGTGCCCGATTTGCCTGCATGGGTGCCGCCGACCACGGCACAATACGCGCCGTCTTTCAGTTCACCTGACGTTGCTTTTTTCATGGTGGTTACGCCAATTCCGTTAAATAAAGCTCGTAGCTTGTAGGTCGGGCTGAGCGTAGCGAAGCCCAACTTACGGACTACGAACTGCACCGCTTCAGCATCCGGCGTTCGAGTTTGGCATCATTTCGATAGTGCTCGTGATTGCATCTTGTCCAACAATGCGTTCCAACTTGCGCCAAGCGTGGCATTCTTCAGCCCGTAGCTGGCTGGATGCGCCGTAACTACATACGGAATTTTTAACCGCTCCACAACCGGCGCGGAATGTGCTCCCTGCTCCACCCCGAGAATCCAGATACCTTGAAGTGTGTGTTCAGCAAGAACGCGTACCAGCCGTTCGCTTGCGATTCTATATTGCTCAGTAGTAGGTCGGGATTCGCGCGTCGCGCCCACACGTTGCACAAAGTTTGTGAACATGATGCCTTCCCAGAACTCTTTCTTCGCCATCTTGCACGCGTTTGCGATTCTTGTGTACGTGGCATCTGTCACGCGGTCTTCCAAGTAGGCGCGGATGTATCCATCGTCGGTTGCTAAATCGTCTGGAAAATCACCGTACCAAGACTCGCCTAACACCAAGACCTTTCGCTTTGAGAAGCACGAACCGATCCAGATTTTTTCGGGATGCGCCACCTTTGACCCTCACATACCACTAAAAAATTAAAGTAAGGCGCGCGCCG
>JANOKK010000004.1:0-1312 GCA_031419255.1 Betaproteobacteria bacterium | reverse complement strand
GCAAGCCCAGGCCGAACTTCTGGACATCCGCGGTACCGGCATGTCGGTAATGGAGATGAGCCATTGCGGCAAGGTCTTCATGGATGTCGCGGCCGAAGTTGAAGGTGATTTCCGCGAGTTGCTGGCAATCCCCGCAAATTACAAAATTTTATTTTTACAAGGTGGCGGCAAGGGTGAGTTTTCGCTGGTGCCGATGAATTTGCTGCGCGGCAAAACGACCGCCGATTATGTGAATACCGGTCATTGGTCGTCAGGTGCCATCAAGGAAGCGCGCAAGTACTGCGAACCGCGCGTGATTGCGTCCAGTGAAGACAAAAACTTCACCTATGTGCCGAAGCAAAACGTCTGGAGACCCAATAAAGACGCGGCGTTCCGGCATATTTGCAGCAACGAAACCATTCACGGCGTCGAGTACTTCTGGACGCCGGAAATCGACGACGACGTACCGTTGGTGGCGGATACGTCCTCGCACATCATGTCGCGGCCAATGGATGTCTCGAAGTACGGTTGCATTTACGGTGGCGCGCAAAAAAATATCGGCCCATCGGGGCTGACGTTTGTCGTGGTTCGCGAAGATTTGCTTGGTGGCGCGCATCCAATGACGCCTTCAGTATTCGACTACACCCAGCAAGCCGCCAACGAGTGGATGCTGAATACGCCGCCGACCTTCGCGGTCTATCTCGCGGGCCTCACATTCAAATGGCTGAAAAAGCAGGGTGGCTTGGTCGGCATTGAGCAGCAGAATATCGCCAAGGCAACGCTGCTTTATGGCTGTATAGATGGCGCTGACGGTTTCTACCGGAATGATGTTGCCATTGATGATCGCTCGCGCATGAACGTGCCGTTTTTCCTGCGCGATGAAGCGTTAAATGCCGCATTTCTCGCCGAATCGACCAATGCCGGGTTGGCGGGATTGAAAGGTCATAAAGCGATCGGCGGCATGCGCGCCTCGCTTTACAATGCAATGCCGCTATCCGGTGTGAAATGCTTGACCGATTTCATGCGCGATTTTGCGATTCGCATCGGATAATTGGCAATCACCCAACCAACCCGCCGCAATGTCCGACGACCTCAGCAAACTCCGCAGCGATATTGACGCTCTCGACGAGACACTGCTCGCCAATCTGAATGCGCGCGCTGCACTGGCGCGCAAAGTCGGCTCGCTAAAACTTGGTCAGGCATATCGCCCCGAGCGAGAAGCTGAAGTGCTGCGGCGCATTCAGCAATTGAACGATGGCCCGCTGCCCGATGAAGTGATCGCGCGTCTGTTTCGCGAAATCATGTCAGCGTGCCTCGCACTGGAGCGGCCTGT
>JANOKK010000003.1:0-1366 GCA_031419255.1 Betaproteobacteria bacterium | reverse complement strand
TTGCGTCGATCCGGATGTGCCGTCAAAGGGCGACGACGTGAACAAAGAGGGCCGCGTCGTGCTGGCGTCGTTGCCGCGGGTCGATTTTTTTCATTGGGTGTTGATCGATATTCCCGCCGCGCGCAACCGCATCGCGGCCGGTGAATTTTCGTCCAGTGTGACCGCGAAGGGCAAAGCCGGCCCGGATTTGCCGAGCGGCATGCGCCACGGCATCAACGATTACACCAACTGGTTCGCCGGTGACGCCGACATGGGCGGCGACTATTACGGCTACGATGGCCCGTGCCCACCTTGGAACGATGCGATTGCACATCGCTATGTCTTCACGCTTTACGCGCTCGATGTTGCACAACTCACGCTAAGCGGGCGTTTCACCGGTACGGATGCGCGCGAATCGCTGAAGCGGCATGTGTTGGCGGAAGCCGCATTGACGGGGCGATATACGCTGAACCCGGCGGTCAAACTCTAATGCTGGCGAGGCGTTTGGGGCAAAAGTGTCCCGAAACGCCCTACAGTGCTTGAGTTTCACGAAATGAGAATTCTATTTACCTCAAATTTTCGTCATTCCGGCCTCGTCGGGATGACGGGTTTATAGAACTACCCGAAAGTATTTCAGTTTGTGGCCGTGTCGTTGATCGCAAAACGCGCCATCTTGCGCATGCTATCGTGAGCGAATTGACCCTTCCCGGATTCGCCATGCGCCGACTTTTCCCGCTGGAAATTTCGTTGTTCTGCGTTGCATTGCTGCATGCGCCAATTGGCGCGCAGCCGGCTGGGTCGCCTCAGACACCGGTCACGCAACCCAGCGCAATTCCCATCGAAGATTTCGTGCGCGATGCCGATTTTGAAGACGTATCGCTTTCGCCCGACGGCAAACGCATGGCCCTGATCGCGCGCCACCGTGGCCGCGCCAATCTGGGCGTGATCGATCTCGACTCGCGCAAGTTGGTTTGGATTACGAACCTTGAACAATATGATGTGTACAGTTATCAACTGGACAGTGACAAGTTCTCGCCAGCAATCAATTGGTTTCTTCGGTCAGCCGCAGGGCTGACATTTCCGTTGCCAGATCGATCCAGCGCTCCATCAGCAGCTTCATGCGCTCGTAGTTCTTGAGTTGCTTGCGCACTTTAGGCAAATCCTTCTTCTTGACGAACTTGCTACCGCTCTTTCCCTTTCGGGTATAGCTGACCTGGAAGTAGGGGCCATGCTTTTCGGGTGGCGATGCCTTGCAGCGGCAACCAGGGGAGCCGCAGACGTTGTACTGGGTCGATAGGCTCCCTGGGCGCAAATCGCCAAGGGCGACGAGGTCGCGCTTGACCTTCTCTATCTGTCGTTGGAGCGTTGCTTCGCGGCGGGTGTCCAT
>JANOKK010000002.1:0-1129 GCA_031419255.1 Betaproteobacteria bacterium | reverse complement strand
GCATCGGCTCGCGTGAAGATTGGGTGCTGAAAGCGAACGAAAAGTGGCACGGCTTTGGCAATCTGGCACCGGGTTTCAACATGCTCGACCCGATCAAATCCACCATCGTCACACCGGGCCTCGATGTCTCCGGAAAATTTGCCAAGACCGGCATTCCCGCCTCTATCGTCACCAAATTCTTGGCCGAGCATGGCGTCATCGTTGAGAAGACAGGGCTGTATTCATTCTTCATCATGTTCACCATCGGCATCACCAAAGGCCGCTGGAATACGCTTCTGACCGCGTTGCAACAATTCAAGGATGATTACGACAAGAATGCGCCGATGTGGAAAATCTTGCCAGAGTTCGTCGCTGCGCAGCCGTTGTACGAAAGCCTCGGCTTGAAGGATTTGTGTCACCAGATTCACGAAATGTATAAGGCGAACGATGTCGCCAGAGTCACGACAGAAATGTATTTATCCGACATGCAGCCGGCGATGACGCCGGCGGACGCGTTCGCGAAAATGGCCCACCGCGAGATCGACCGCGTGCCGATCGACGAGCTGGAAGGCCGCATCACGAGTGTGCTGCTAACGCCGTATCCACCGGGTATTCCGCTGCTGATTCCAGGCGAGCGGTTCAACCGCCGCATTGTTGAATACCTGAAATTCGCTCGCGATTTCAACGCGAGGTTTCCGGGTTTTGAAACCGATATTCACGGCCTGGTCGAGCAGGTGAAGGACGGCAAAACCGTTTATTACATGGATTGCGTGAAACAGTGAACAAAGTAGCACGCGCCAGAATCGGTGCGAAAATATGCATCAACTCAATTCTGGTGCCAACGACTCAATGAACGATTCTACCGACAACAAATTGCGGCGCGCGCTGGTCGTCGACGACGATGAAGCGATAGTGGAATATGTTTCCAGAGCCTTAAAAAGTGCCGGCTTTCAAGTCGAGAGTTGTGGCGATGGTATGACGGCGTTGGAGCGATTCAAAGCATCGCCGTTCGATACGGTGGTGATTGATGTACGCATGCCGAAGCTCTCCGGAATAAGCTTTCTGAAAAACTTGCGGTTGCCGAAGGGTTCGCCGTACCGCATCGTGCTTCTCTCGGCGATGGATGATGAAAAGCTGCGCCGCGAAGCGC
>JANOKK010000001.1:0-1620 GCA_031419255.1 Betaproteobacteria bacterium | reverse complement strand
GTTCACGTATCTTGGTTTGCAAACGCTGTACGACCGTTATTTCATCCATATCGACGAGCAGCGCATCGAATTGCCGCAGGCGTTCTACATGCGCGTCGCGATGGGCCTGGCACTGAACGAAGTGGAACGCGAAGCGCGCGCCATCGAGTTCTACAACGTGCTCTCCACCTTCGATTTCATGTCCTCGACGCCGACGTTGTTCAATTCCGGCACGCGTCGTTCACAGCTATCCAGCTGCTACCTCACCACGGTGGCCGACGATCTCGACGGTATTTACGAAGCGCTGAAAGAAAACGCGCTGCTCTCCAAATTTGCCGGCGGTCTCGGCAACGACTGGACGCCGGTGCGGGCACTCGGTTCGTACATCAAAGGCACCAATGGCAAATCGCAAGGCGTGGTGCCGTTTCTGAAAGTGGTGAACGACACGGCGGTCGCGGTGAATCAAGGTGGCAAGCGCAAAGGTGCGGTGTGCGCGTATCTCGAAACCTGGCATCTCGATATCGAAGAATTTCTGGAGTTGCGCAAAAACACGGGCGACGATCGTCGTCGCACGCACGACATGAATACCGCCAACTGGATTCCGGATCTGTTCATGCGCCGCGTCATGGAAGCCGGCGAGTGGACCTTGTTCTCGCCCTCCAATTGCCCGGATTTGCACGACAAATTCGGCAAGGCCTTTGAAGAAGCCTATACCGGCTATGAAGCCAAAGCCGCGCGCGGCGAAATGAAGCTCTTCAAGAAAGTGCCGGCGCTGACGCTCTGGCGGAAGATGCTGTCAATGCTGTTCGAGACCGGCCACCCATGGATCACGTTCAAGGATCCCTGCAACATCCGTTCGCCGCAGAATCACGTCGGCGTCGTGCACAGCTCAAACCTCTGCACCGAAATCACCTTGAATACCAACGAGAGCGAAATCGCGGTCTGCAATCTGGGATCGGTGAATCTCGTCAACCACATGACGGTGGATGCCAAGGGCGTGCGCTCGCTCGATCACACGAAATTGAAATCCACCATCGCCACCGCGATGCGGATGCTCGACAACGTCATCGACATCAATTACTACGCAGTGAAAAAAGCGCGCGATTCCAACCTCAAGCATCGCCCGGTGGGCTTGGGCATCATGGGCTTCCAGGATTGCCTGCATGAAATCCGCGTGCCGTATGCGTCCAGCGCGGCCGTATCGTTCGCCGATACATCGATGGAAGCGGTCTGCTACTACGCCTACTGGGCCTCGACCGAACTCGCGCAGGAGCGCGGCAAATACACCACCTACAAAGGCTCACTCTGGGATCGCGGCATTCTCCCGCAGGATTCGCTGAACCTGTTGCGTGAAGAACGCGGCGGCTACGTCGAAGTCGATATGTCATCAAGCATGGACTGGAATCCATTGCGCGCGCGCATCAAGGAATTCGGCATGCGCAATTCCAATTGCATCGCCATCGCGCCGACGGCCACGATCTCCAACATCATCGGCGTCTCGGCGTGCATCGAGCCGACTTACCAAAACCTGTTCGTGAAATCCAACCTCTCCGGCGAATTCACGGTGGTGAATGATTACCTCGTGCGCGATCTGAAATCGCGCGGTTTGTGGGATGTCGTGATGGTCGCTGACATCAAGCA